>JAKPKU010000058.1 GCA_029553545.1 Candidatus Cloacimonadota bacterium | reverse complement strand
TTTATTTTAACAGGAGATATTAGTTATGGTACTTCAGGTGCTGCTGTTAATGATTTAGGTAGTTTTAGTGTTAGTGGTATTATTGAAGGGACATTATTAGTTAATGCTCCTAATGCCAATGTAAGTCATTATGGTGCTGTTGATAACGTTAATATTGTACAAGTTTCACAGACATCATATCATGAATATGGATTTGTAAAAAATTCATTAAAACTTCAAGAAGGTAGATTAGTTATTGAAAATACAGGAAATGTTACATATCTAAATTTATCTGGAAATAGTGGAGAAACACCAACTGAAAATAAAGGATTTATTAATACTTTACAACTTAACGAGGGAACTGCCACAGATCTTAACCGTATTACAAATGCAGGGATTGTTTTAAATCCTGCAGGATCTACTCCAGGGTTTACGGTTTTAATTGAAAACTTAAATCAATTAGAAGCTTTTAGAGATGCGGTGAATTTTGGAATGAGATGTGATGGGTTAACTGTTAAGTTAATGGCAGATATTGATATTTCTAATAGATATTGGAAGCCAATAGGTCTTAATAATAAACATTTAACTTTAAGATATAATTCTAACGAAACACCGGATAATTTAGGAAAATATCCTGTAAATTTTGCCACAGAGGGGCCAGCGAATGTTTTTAGAGGAATTTTTGATGGAAATGGAAAAACTATTAATGGATTAACTAATCAAGGTTATATTGCACCATCTACTCTTTATTGGGTAAATGCTGCAAAAACAAACGGATATGCTTTTGGTTTATTTTCAGTTACTCATAATGCAACAATTAAGAATCTAAATATGACTAACGTAAATATTGTTTCTACTGAAGATTCTTCTGCGTGTGTTGGTGGAATTGTTGGTGGAGTAAGAGGAAGTTTTAATCTTGAAAATTGTACTGTAAAGGGTAATATTCAAGGAACAGATGGCGTTGGAGGTGCCGTTGGATATGTATATTTAATTGATAATGATTCTACGCCAGATCAGGATAGAGGTAAAATAGTTTCTTTTAAAAATATTAATGTAGAAGCAAATATACACGCTAAAACAAATGGCGGCGATAAAGGTGATAGAGCTGGTGGTATAATTGGCACTGTTCTTATGTATAATCTTTTTGCATACGCTCCATCAACATCAACATCTACAGGTGTTATCACGTATGAATCAACACAAAACAACGAGTTTCATATGACTGATTGTAGCTTTATAGGAACCGTCCTTGCAGATTTTAATAGAGCGGCTGGTCTTTTTGCTACATCAAGTGGAGCTAATTGGATAAAAACTAGTTCTAACTTAGGAACAAATGCAAAATTAATTGTTAAAAATAATACTGTTAATGCAACTATCACAAGTGGTGGCGCTAAATCTGCAAGATATTTTACAGCCGCCAAAGGTGATTTTTCAGAAAACTTTACAACTACAACATTTACTGAACTTCCTGTTAATAGTTTTACAGGCAAAGTATTCACTAATTTGTCTACAGAACAAACAGATTTTACACATTGTAACAATTAATAAGAAGGACAAAAAATGATTAAATTAAATTTAAAGAATAAAAAAGTTTTACGATTGTAGAACTCGTAATCGTTATTGCAGTTATTGCTATTTTAGCAGCAGTACTTATTCCAACATTTACAAGCGTAATAGCAAGAGCAAATCAAAGTAAAGCTGTTCAAGAAATTAAGGCACAAGTCGATGAAGCGTATATCGAATACATAGCTGATGAACATGTAGTTCCAACAACATTTTATTTAGAGGATGATGGTAAAACAGTAGTATTTGGTATGCCAACAGTCGATGGTACAGTTTATTACACACTTTTAGAAAATGCATCAAAGTCACTTTATAAAGGTAGTGATGGAACAGAAGTTTTCCTCGTATGGAATGAAGGTGGATATTCAATCGCTACAGTTCAAGCTGATGGCACATTTGAAAGTTCAACATATGCAACAACAGCTGCTGAAACAACAACTGCTGAATAAGAACAAAATTAGAAAATAGAGAAAAAACAAATAATCAAAATGTCCATCACGAAGGGCGTGTGATGGGAGTGAGGCACAGTGCTATTTACTGTGTCTCATCTCTTTTTCTGTTTTTCTTTTCCTGTGAATTTTTGATATGCTGTGAGTCGTTTTTCAAATGGGGGATTGATGGTTTTTTGCGAAAAATGACCACAGTATTAAAAAAGCAAACAAATAATGAGTAAAATCCATCTAGCAAATTCTAAATAAAAACAAAAATAGCCACCATACTATTCAGGGCGATTATGCTCTGCTGGTATGGTGGCGTTTTTTATTTTGCCATTGCGTTATAATGGTCTTCTTGACGCATTATTTTAAATATTTGCTTAAAGTTAAGTCTTATTGAGTCAGTACTAAATGCGGAAACATCAAAAGCAAAATCGTCATCAAGTGTACTTGTTAAGCAGCTAAGAAGGCTGGAAACCATGTTATAGTTGCTTGTATCTTCGTTGCCAAACTCATCAACAGTTATAAAGTCATCCTTATGAACTTCGAGTAACTCTTTTCTGATTTTTTTACTTTTAGTTTTGCATATTTGAATAAAGTAATGCTCTAATATCTGTCTTGCTGCATTCATTAATGAGACAGAATCACATGCAAGATTATTGAATTGATCCCATAAAGCATTGTAGGCATTTTTAACTGGAAAGGCATTAGTGTATTCTGTTGGATTGCTTGGATTTATTGCCTTCATTAAATTAATGCCTGATTGATTTCCTTCCTTGTGTACATAGTAGTAACTAACATAGGTGTATTCATCAATCCATTCATCAGTTGTTGCTCTGAAAAAGTATGGGTTATGAGAAAGAAGGAATATTTGCTTGATGTAATCGACTTTAGTTATTCCATCCTCAAGCTTATAGTTGTTTTCACAAATACCTATGAGTTCACGAATGAGAGTCGAAATAATAAGTAGTGCATTACTATCCATTGATGTAACGGGGTCATCAATAATAACAATTTTATTTTTAATTTCACCAGTTGGATCTGACGAGCCTTTTACTGAAAAATAGAAATAAAGGAACATAAGAAAATTCTTTTCACCTTCACTTAGCCTTTTAGCAGGCAATTTGGTTCTATCTCTTATGACTTGAACTTTATGTGTTTCATGATCAATTTCCTCAAGATGGAATCCAGTAAATCCAGAGTTTTTCAGTAATTTATTGATGCTGTCAACTATAGTACCAGTATCAGTAAGCTTAAGTTTTAATTCTTCAATTTCAAGTTCTAGCGTTTTCTTTTCTGATTCAGCATCAGTGATGATTTTTTCTATGCTTTTTCCAAGCGTTTCTTTTTCAGCAACTTTTGTTTTATATTCCGCAATTTCACCAGTAGTTGAACACTTCATATAACTAATAAGCATAGAAACACCTTTCTGTTTAGCTGCTTCAGGGTCTGCTTTTAGTGCATTTATCTCGTTAGCTTTTTTGTTATTTTTGAATATTAAGTCGCGTATATCATCAAGACAACCAGTCCACGAAACAAGCTCTATCTTTAATGATGGAGTTTTATTCTTTTTATCTAACAATTCCAAGTTTTTATTTAGAATTTGAGTAAAGTTGCCACACATCCTTATAAAATCTGATAGATATTTCTCATCGCTCCATGTTTGATTCATTAATTCTTGTAGATTTTTGCTTATATTTTCTAAATGGTTTTTAACGAGTCGTGTTACCTTTTGCAGTTCTTTGATTTTGTTGCTGTATGTTTCATCAAATGCATGAGCTACTTGTTCATTGAAATCATCTGGTAATGGCTGTTGACAATATGGGCATAGTCCATTTGTGTCAGATTTTGAAAACTTATCATATGATTCCCTGAACCAATTTTCAGCTCCAAGTTTATCAATAAACTCTTTGAATTGGGAAACTGTTGAGTTTATGAGCGGTTCTGAAAAAATTGATAAATTCTCAGAAAAATTGGGGCGTTGAAACTTAAGTATTGGAAGATCAGGGCTAACATTACCAATATAATCAATATAATATTTTTCTAGCGAAACAAGCGTAACGGGCGAATCAAGATACGGAGTATTGTCAAAGTTATCAATCAACTCGAGAATTTTATCAAACATTCTGGCTTCACCAGGAGTTAGCAATTTGTTTTTATAATGGTCTCTAATTTTTTGAGTTACTGCCATAAACTTATTTTTTGCTTTTTCAATTTCTTTACTAATTTCCCCTTGTCTGTCAGTGAGGGTAGCTGTTTGTGCAGCGGCTTTGCTAGCGACTTTTTCAATTTCTTTTCTATTCTTGTTGATTTGTTCGTTTATTTCTTGATTTACAGAATCGAGCATGAAAACGGCACCTAGACCTCTTTCATCTCTTACTGCCGTCATGTTGTTTACAATATAGTCTTGATTAAAAAATAAAACATCGAATGATTCTGGTGTATATGATGGAGAAAATGTAGAAGTAGTAGAGTCACTAATCGTAGAAGCAATTGTTGATTTACCTGTTCCATTTTGGCCATACAAAAAGTTAATTGGCGCAAATTCAATTGTTACTGGTTTATCTTCAAATGTGGCTTTATTAAACGTTGCTTCTTGTATTACACCTTTAAGTTTATCTGCCATTAAATCATCTCCTTTAGATTTTTGGTAGTGGATAACATATGGATCTCATAATTTCCCAGAGATCACCTTTTTTAAGTTCCCAACGCTGGTCACTTAATTCCGACAATAATTCTTTTTTCATAATTTGAAGTTGTTTATTATTGTCGAGTAAAACACTTACGGGGATAGAAGTTAATAAAAAGAAGGAACATTCAAACTGATTTCCTACATCGACAATATTTCTAATAAAACCTATAAAGGCTTCACTTTTTTCTTCATATGGTTTCAGTACTATGGTTGGGATTTGTCCCAGCCTTTTCTTTTTATCTTCATCAAATGGTAAAAACTCATATTTCATTTTTTCATCTGAATAATGAATAAAAAGCTCATTCTTATTTTTTCTCAATATAAATAGATTGTCGTCATCATAATCACAAACCATAAGAGAATAACAATCGTGTCTAGCTATAAAGCCAATAGGGAGTGTTGGACGATGGATGTTAGAAGAATAGTTGTAAATTGTTTGATTTGCAACGCTGGCATTAAACACTCCACTTTCTTTTACCTCAACTTCAGCATTTACATTTACAGTTATAGGCATGTTATCTGCTTTTACTATCTCATTCTTCTTCATCTTTCTTTGCTCCATTAATTATGATTTGTTTCTCGACATTAGCATTAAAAACGCCATGATCATGAATATTTACATTTTGTATTGTAATCGAAGTATGGCCAGACGGCTGTGTATAAGATGGTTGACTTATTCCAGGCGAAACCTCTTCGGGTTCCGTGTCGATAAGAAAATGAGTCTCATCAATTTGGATAGGCTCAAGTTCAGATTCCCAGTTTATAAGTTTGACATTATATTTTTCTATGATTTTATTATCGAGTTCTTTATTAAAGATTAATGCATTTTGGTTCTTTTTGCTTCTTATAAAGGTATCTAAAAACAACTGTCTTGCCACTCTATTATCTTTTATTTTTGTTATTAAAAAATGCCAGACACCTAAAAAGAATTTTATTAAGTCAATTTCCTGAAGCGCTAACAATTCAGACTTTGTTATTTGATTATTCTCTCCATAGTAAAAAAGCGCAGTATCTTTTATGTTTGATGCTTCATTTAAATAAAAAAGTACACGATTTACAAAAAGAGTTCTTTTCTTCTCGTTATTTAATATGTCCTCTTGAAACAGTTTTCTTGCTCTTTTTTCAAGGGTGGCATAATGCTCTTTAATTCCGCAGTTAAAATATTTAACACATTCGGAAGTATCAAGACCCTTTCCACCTTGTCCCTCTTTACACGTCCTATAGTTAGTGACTGTCTTACCAGGGACACTTTTTTCTTTATATTCAACATCAATTACTCCGCATAAGTCATCAAATAGCTGAACGTTATTACATGGTGAGGTTTGGCCATTTTGCCTTCTGCTTATAAGTTCATCAGTATATTTTATCTCGGACAAAAGAGCAAAAAAGTAACCTCCAGAAATCTTATATGCCATAAAAACCTCTTTTTATCATAAAAAATTAACGTAACTGTCCAGTAACTCTATCGTAAGCCCAGGCGACTAATTGATAACTAAAGCATGAGGTGGAAAGAACACTCATGCTACTAAAAATATGGGGTTATAGACTCCATTACGCTTATATCAATTATAGCATAAATCGACGAATTTTTCAATTAGCTGGTCCTAAAAAAAGTGATTTTTGCTTCCGTTCTTTGCACCTCAAATAAATGTAAACGAGGTCAAAAAAATGGAAAAAATCAAGTTTTTAGAAGAATGCTATGGCGGAGGCAAGTATAAATACCGCTATTTTGAAATCACTGAAGAGGAAGCTCAAGTTTGGATTGAAGGCGACTATCAATACAGATTAAAGCATGCACCTGAGTCACAAAGAGCAAACATCCAAAGAAGAACGTGTCAAGAAATCCAAGATGAGGAAAACAGAAAGTTCAGAAATGACTACGACCGTCATAGCGAACATTTAGTTTATGGATTGACTATAAAAGACAAAGATGGAAATGAAGTCGATTTTCTTGATATGGTTCCAGACCCATCACCAACACCTGATGAACTTTATCGAATTGAAGAGGAAAGACAAGAAAGCCAAGCAAAGGTTGATACCTTCCTTAATACATTAACAGAAACACAACGCAGACGCGTACTTATGCTTGAGGAAGGCATGAGTATTGCAGAAATTGCACGTGCTGAAGGTGCTGCTTTTAACTCGATAAAAGAGTCAATCGAAAGCATCAAGAAAAAATATCAAAAGTTTTTTAACTAATACCCTCAATTTGGGCCCTCGAAAACCGGTAAATAGTAGGAGGGCATGAAACTCTCCGAATAAATCACAATAGGAGGAACCCAAATCATGAAACATTATAGCAACGTTTCAAACCCAAAGGGTCGAACAAGAGAACCTTCTTACATCTCCGCCGATAGATTGGACCAGCTCTTCGGTGGCAAGAGAAAAAAGAAAGTCATTATTGTCCGCCCAAGTAACCAAGTGGATGAGATCATCATTCGCTTAGACAAAGGAGAAATGAATAATGAAGCACGTTATTAATTTACTCCAAGAATTATCAGGCTACCTAGCAGGCATCCAAAACACTATTGAAAAAATGGTAGACGAGCTAGGTGGAAATGTGCCAGAGGGACAGTTAAGCTTCGATGATGCACTAAAAGAGCCTGAGAAAAAAGAAAAGCCAAAAATCACTCTTGAACAGGTCCGTGCCGTTCTTGCTGAAAAATCAAGAGCAGGAAAAACAAGTGATGTAAAAGAGCTCATCACAAGATACGGTGCAAGCAAACTATCAGAAGTTAAGGAAGAGGACTACGAGGCTATTCTTGAAGAAGTAAGCAAGTGGGAGGATGACGAAAATGCCTGATAAACACGCTCTTCTCTCAAGCTCTTCTGCTCATCGCTGGCTTAACTGCCAACCTTCTGCAAGACTATGTGAGGCAATCGAGGATACACCATCCGATTATGCCATTGAAGGAACTGATGCCCATAGCTTGTGTGAGTACAAACTTAAAAAAGCTCTTGATATGGAATGCACCGACCCAACTGAAAATCTAACTTATTACAACGAGGAAATGGACGAGTCAGCTGAAGGCTATAAAGACTTAATCCTTGAGGTACTGGAAGAGATAAAAAAGGATGGTTGCAAAGACCCCATTGTTCTTATAGAACAAAAGCTCGACTTTTCCAAGTGGGTACCAGAGGGATTTGGTACAGGCGACTGTGTCATTGTAGCAGACAAGAAACTCTATGTAGTCGATTTCAAATTCGGTAAAGGCGTAATGGTATCTGCCCACGAAAACCCACAAATGATGCTCTATGGACTTGGAGCGTTTGAGCTATTTGATGCCTTATATGACATCGATAAAGTACACCTTATCATCTATCAACCACGCTTATCAAATTTAAGTGAGTATGAGATGAGTAAGGAAGATTTACTTAAATGGGCTGATGAAGTTTTAGTTCCAAAAGCAAAACTTGCATATGAAGGCAGAGGCGAGTTTGCTTGTGGCGAATGGTGCCAATTTTGCAAAGTTCGTAGTACTTGCCGTAAAAGAGCTGAAGCTTCACTTGCACTTGCTGCATTCGATTTCAAGAAACCACCGCTACTTGAAAACTCTGAAATTGAGGAAATCCTACCAAAACTTGACCAGATGACATCCTGGGCTGAAGACATCAAAGCTTATGCATTAGGTATGGCTTTAAGTGGCCACAAATGGAAAGGTTGGAAAGTAGTCGAAGGTAGATCCATCAGGAAATACAAAGACGAAAAATTGGTTGCAAGTACTGTAGCAAGTGAGGGTTATGACCCATTTGAAAAGAAACTACTCGGCATCACAGAAATGCAAAAGTTACTCGGAAAAACAAAGTTCGAGGAAATATTAGGTGGTTTAGTTATTAAGCCACAAGGTAAACCTGCTCTTGTAAAAGAGAGTGATAAACGACCAGAATTCATGCCAGCAACGGCTGATTTCGTCGATGAAGAAAAATAAATAAAAAAGGAGAAATTTTAAATTATGACAAATATTAATCAAGGCGCAGTAAGTGCAACACAAACAACAAAAGTTATTACAGGTTTCAACACCAGATGGAGTTATGCAAATGTATGGGAACCTAAAGCCACAGTTAATGGCGGTACCCCTAAGTATTCAGTTTCATTAATTATCCCTAAATCAGATACAGTAACAATCGAAAAAATCAAAGCAGCAATTGAAGTTGCTTACAGAGAAGGCGAATCAAAGTTAAAAGGTAACGGCAAAGTTGTACCTCCTCTTGCATCTATTCATACACCTCTTCGTGATGGTGATATTGAGAAACCAGATGATGAAGCATACGCAAACTCATATTTCATAAATGCTAAATCCGACAAAGCACCTGGAATTGTTGATGCAGCTTGCAATCCTATCTTAGAACACTCAGAAGTTTACTCTGGTGTCTATGGACGTGCATCAATTACGTTCTTTGCTTACAACCACAATTCTAAAGGAATTGGAGCGGCATTGAACCACCTTCAAAAAATCAGAGATGGTGAGCCTCTTGGCGGTAAGGTAAGTGCTGAAAGAGACTTCGCAACAGTTGATGATGCTGACTTCCTTAAATAAGAGGTCTAGTGCAGGGGTGGCAGGAAACTGCTGCCCCAAAGCACAAATAAATAACATGGAGGAATAAAACATGAAAGAACTACACATAGACTTAGAAACTTTCTCCTCTACTGACCTTGGCAAGTGCGGCTTATACAAATATTCAGAGTCACCTGATTTTGAGATCACCCTTTTTGGTTATTCAGTCGATGGTGGCGAGGTGCATGTAGTTGACTTAATGAAAGGTGAGAAAATACCAGAAGAAATTATAAACGCAATAAAGGATGAAAGCGTCATTAAAACAGCACACAATGCTATGTTTGAGCGCGTTTGTCTATCACGCTTTTTAGGTTTTCCACCTCACACTTATCTAAACCCACATTCATGGCACTGCACCCTTATTTGGTCTGCATACTTAGGGCTTCCTTTAGCACTTAAAGATGTAGGCTATGTTTTGAAACTTGATAGACAAAAGCTTGAGGAAGGTAAAGAGCTAGTTAAGTACTTTTGCGTACCATGCAGCCCTACCAAAGCCAACAATTACAGAACCAGAAACATGCCAGATGATGCACCAGAAAAATGGGAGTTGTTTAAGGCATATAACAAACGTGACGTTGAAACTGAAATGGAAATTCAACAAAGATTAGAAAAATACCCAGTACCAGATGAGGTATGGGAGGAATACTGGCTAGATCAAGAAATAAACGATAGGGGTGTTAGAGTTGATTTAACACTTGTAGATAAAGCCATCACAATGGATGAAGCATCCAAAACTGAACTCACCAAAAAAGCCCAAGAAATAACGAACCTTGAAAATCCAAACTCAGCCATTCAATTAAAGCACTATCTTTCCACAATAGGAGTTGATGTAGAAAGTTTAGGTAAAAAGCAAGTTAAGGAAATGCTGAAAGAAGCAAGTCCAGAAGTTAAGGAAATCTTAGAATTAAGGCTCCAACTAGCCAAATCCTCAGTTAAGAAATATCAAGCAATGAAAAATGCTTCATGTAGTGATGATAGAGCTAGAGGTATGTTCCAATTTTATGGTGCAAACCGCACTGGCCGTTTCTCTGGCCGCCTGATTCAATTACAAAACCTACCACAAAACCATCTCCCTGACTTAGCTGAAGCGAGATCTTTAGTTCGTGATGGGGATTATGAAGTTGTGAAACTTTTATACGAGGATGTTCCAGACACCCTATCTCAGCTCGTCCGCACAGCTTTTATACCAAGTGAATGTAAAAAGTATATAGTTGCAGACTTTTCTGCTATTGAAGCAAGGGTCATCGCATGGTTTGCAAACGAAAAATGGCGACTTAATGCATTCAAAAATGGTGAAGATATCTACTGTGCATCAGCAAGCCAAATGTTCCATGTGCCAGTTGTAAAACACGGAGTCAATGGCGAGTTAAGACAAAAAGGCAAAATCGCAGAGCTTGCATTAGGATATGGTGGCTCGGTTGGTGCAATGAAAGCAATGGGCGCTTTAGATATGGGACTTGATGAAGAGGAGCTTGAAGACATCGTTACCATGTGGCGTGGCGCATCACCAAACATCACTAAGTTTTGGTGGGATGTTGACTCAGCTGCTATGAAGGCAGTGAAGGAAAAAACAACAGTGAAACTCCATCATGGTATTACTTTCACATACAAAAGTGGCTTACTTTTTATCACCCTTCCATCGGGCAGAAAACTATCATACGTGAAACCGCGAATAGGTATAAACCAGTTCGGTGGTGAGTGCATCACTTATGAGGGTGTAGGTTCCACCAAGAAATGGGAAAGAATCGATACCTATGGTCCAAAACTAGTGGAAAACATCGTACAAGCTACCGCAAGGGACATACTGTGTTTTGCGATGAAAAACCTAAGTAACCAAAAAATCGTAATGACCGTGCATGACGAAATTATCGTCGAAGCAGAAAAGGAAACAACAGTAAAAGAAATATCTGACATCATGGGTCAAACACCTCCTTGGGCTGAAGGATTGCTTTTAAGGGCTGATGGCTATGAATGTGAGTTTTATAAAAAAGACTAAGTAGGAGGAACTAATGATAACAATATACAGAAGCGACATAGCAGGCAATGCGGGTAATTGTAACTATCCTAATGAGTTTAATGTAGACAACTTGGAAAGTTTGAAAGAAGCCGTTTGCAAGGACTATGTATGCGCAAGATACAAAAACAACTATCGTAATAATGATAATTTTATCAGTTCAAATTGCCTTCCTGTTGACTGTGACAACGACCACAGCGATGCAGAAAAGGACTGGATCACCGTTGATGATGTAAAAAAGGCATTCCCTAATGTCACATTTTATGTCCATTACTCAAGAAACCACATGAAGGAGAAAAGGGGCAAGGCTGCAAGACCAAAGTTCCACATTTTATTCCCGATTGATAACATCACAAGCAGAGAGGACTATGCCCTCCTTAAAAGAAAAATTACTGCAATATTCCCATACTTCGATAGAAACGCCCTTGATGCTGCAAGGTTTTTCTTTGGAACTGAAGAGCCAAACTGTGAAATTGTAAAAGGCTCGATGAACTTATCTGAGTTTTTAGGTGGCGTTGAGTCATTTGAGGAAATGGTAAAAGAGTCAAAGAAAAGGCTATCTGACGGCATTAATCAAGGTTCAAGAAATGGGACCATGTCACATTACGCAGGTAAAGTGCTCAAAAAATATGGTGAAACTGATGAGGCGTGGGAGGCCTTCCTTGAAATCGCATCAAATTGTAATCCGCCGCTTGATGCGGATGAGCTTCATAGGATATGGGAAAGTGCGCTAACTTTCTATAGAAACAAAATCCTAAAGAACCCAAACTATATCCCACCAGATAAGTACATAGACTCAAATTCCTACATTCCTGCAGACTTTACTGATGTAGGACAAGCCACGGTCCTTGCTAAGTACTTTAGTAATGAACTCCGCTATTCTCCATCAACCCATTTTATCCGTTTTAAGGAAGGTTACTGGGAGGAGTCTGAGATTGGTGCTCAAGCAGTAGTTCACGAGCTTACCAGAAGACAACTCCTTGAGGCTGAAAGGATTATATTTGCATGTAATGTCAAACTTAAAGAAAGTGGCGCGCTTGATTTAATCGATGAAAAAGGCAAAAAAGCAACGGACGAGTTAACCGATGAACAAATGGAAATATTAAAAAAGCAAACCGAAGCACAGTGCTATAAAAAGTTTGTGCTTGGAAGACGTGAGTCAAAGTACATCAGTGCATGCTTAAAAGAGGTCAAACCGATGATTGAAATATCACAATCTGACCTTGACTCAAACCCATTTTTGCTTTGTACCCCTGGTGGTACTTATGACCTAAGGAAAGGAATGGAGGGTAAAAAGGAACACGATCCAGGAGATCTCATCACAAAGATTACCGCCTGTGCTCCAAGTGATAAGGGTAAAGACATATGGGAAGCGTGCTTAAATAAAATATTTGCGAAAAATCCTGAACTCATAGATTACGTCCAAATGACTTGTGGTCTTGCTGCAATAGGTAAGGTTATGCAAGAAGGGATGATTATTGCATATGGTGATGGCGGTAATGGAAAATCGACATTCTGGAATGCCATATTCCGCACGCTTGGCCTTTACTCAGGAAAAATCTCTGCTGACACCTTAACTACTCAATGCAGACGAAACACAAAACCTGAAATGGCTGAAGCAAAAGGCAAAAGACTCTTGATAGCATCAGAGCTTCAACAAGGTGCAAGGTTAGATGAGTCTATGGTAAAGCAGCTAACATCGACTGATGAAGTTCAAGCAGAAAAGAAATATAAGGACCCATTCCATTATGTGCCTTGTCACACGTTAGTTCTTTACACAAACTACCTTCCTCGCATTAGTGGGATTGATGATGGAATCTGGGATAGGCTCTATGTCATTCCATTTAACAACAAACTTAGAGGTGGCGCTGAAGACATCAAAAACTATGCTGACTTCTTGTTTGAAAATGCTGGTGAGTACATTTTGAAGTGGATTATTGAAGGTGCCAAAAAAGTAATTGAAGCTGAGTATAAACCTACTATGCCTACAGTGGTAAGAGAGGCGATTGACAGTTATAGGGAACAAAATAACTGGTTCAATCACTTCATCAGCGATTGCTGCGAAAAGGACCCAAAGGCGAAGGTTAGCTCAAATGCACTTTACATGACATACAGAAAGTATTGCATGGACAACAACGAGTTCACAAGAAGCACATCTGACTTCTACAACACCCTTGAAAAATATGGGTACAAGCGCATCGTTGAAAAGCGAATCAAGTACATCAAAGGCCTGCGTATTACCGTCACGGAGCAAGAAATTGAAGAGGACTTCCTTACGTAGTAAGGAAAAGGGCCAAAATGACATAGTCTACATAGTCGCCTAAAAGACTTGTTATAGGAAGATTTTTTAGGTCAAAAAATAGTATATAGAGAAGTTCTGGCGGATGACTATGTAGACTATGTCATGTGATGGGAAAACCCCACACCTTGAAGGTAAAAAAGAGAAAAAAATAACACCCCAACAGGAGGACAACAACATGAGATTTATAACTTTTATGAAAAGAAACTACATACACGATGACGGCCCTAAAGGCTGCCTTGCGAGAAGCATCAAATCGGATGGTCACAACTTTCCAATTAGAACCAGTAAACAAGTATACAGAAAATATCTTGATGAACAGTGCCATGCTGATGAAGGAATATTGAAGGCTTTTGATGAGTGCTTTGATGAATGGAAGAAAAATGAAACAGACAACTAAAGTATCAGAAAAAAGCATAGAGCAAAAACTCGTACAACAGATAAAGAAAAATAAAGGCATGGCACTAAAACTTGTATCCCCAGGATGCGCTGGTGTTCCTGACCGACTTATCCTGTTCTTCCCTGGCAAATGTGCGTTTGTAGAAGTTAAGGAAAAAGGTAAGAAACCAAGGAAACTCCAACTGAAGCGACATGAGCAATTAAGACAAATGGGATTTAAAGTGTTTGTTTTAGATGACGAGGAGCAAATTGAAGGAATCATTAAGGAGGTTCTAAATGAAAGTAAGAATGACGTGTGATTATTGCGGGAAAGAAATGATAAAAGAAATTTGTCCTAGCACAAATAAAAAACACTTCTTTTGTAGTAAACAATGCCTGGCTGATTTCAGTAGTAAATCGAGAAACCCTGAAAAGTATACCGATTTAAAAGACTACACAAATATGTCTATTCATCTAACAAATTTAAATAAAGAATTAAACCCTACAAGGATGGTTCCTGAAACAAGACAAAAAATAAGAATCAGTCGTTTAGGAAAAGGAAAGTGCAAAGGTTATGCAAAGCTTTATAGTCGACACGAGCATAGAGTTATTGCTGAAGAGATGCTTGGTAGGCCATTAAAACCAGATGAGGTTGTTCACCACGTTGATGGAAACATAAGAAACAATGACCCTAATAATTTGAGAGTTTTTTCTTCACAAGCCGAGCATGCAAAGTTTCATAGTGAACTGAGCAAGGTGCTAGAAATTATCAATTCATGAAAGGAGGTACAAATCAATGCAATTTAATCCACATTCATATCAGGAATATGCAATTGATTTTATAAAAAACAAGCCCATATCTGCCATTTTACTTGATATGGGCTTGGGTTAGGAAAAACAGCTATAACACTAACTGCGTTAAATGATCTCCTATTCGACTATTTCACATCACACAAAATTCTAATAATAGCACCTCTTCGTGTGGCAAGAGAAACTTGGCCTAATGAAATAAAAAAGTGGGAGCACTTAAAAGACCTCAAATACTCAGTAGTAGTTGGGACGGAAAAAGAAAGGATGACAGCACTTTACCAACCTGCCGACATCTACATCATAAATCGCGAAAATGTCTGCTGGCTTGTAGAAAATTGGAAGTTCGACTTTGATACTGTTGTTGTGGATGAGCTAAGCAGCTTCAAGAACGGCAAAGCAAAAAGGTTCAAAAGTCTGATGAAGGTAAGACCTAAAGTAAAAAGGATTGTTGGTTTAACTGGTACTCCTGCAGGAAACGGTCTAATGGATCTATGGGCTGAGTTTAAGGTTCTTGACATGGGAAAAAGACTCGGAAGGTTTATTTCTGGATATCGTGATGAGTACTTCTTACCCGATAAAAGAAATGGCCAGGTCATATTTACATATAAACCAAAAGATGGAGCTGAAGAGCTAATCTACAAAAGAATCAATGACATCACAATTTCAATGAAGGCACAAGACCACATTAAAATGCCAGAGTTAGTTGAGGTTGAGTATCCTGTTTATCTAAACGATAAAGAAAGGAAAAAATACGAGGAACTAAAGAAGGAGCTGGTCCTTTCCTTAGATGGCGGCGAAATAACAATAGCAAATGCAGCTACTCTCGCAAATAAACTCAGTCAAATGGCGAACGGTGCTGTCTATGATGATGACGGTAAAGTACTGGAACTTCACGATAGAAAACTTGAAGCTTTAGAGGACATTATCGAATTCTCAAATGGTAAAAATCTACTTGTCGGGTATTGGTTCAATCACGATTTAAAAAGGATTGAAAAGAAACTGGATGAACTGGGAATTACCTATGCAAAGCTTGATAAAAGTGAGGACATTGAAAGGTGGAATAAAGGCGAATTACAGGTTGGTTTAATTCATCCTGCATCGGCTGGTCATGGACTCAATCTTCAAGAAGGCGGTTCTAACCTTGTCTGGTATGGGCTTACTTGGAGCTTAGAACTTTACCAGCAAACAATAGCAAGGCTCTACCGCCAAGGCCAAAAATCTGAAACTGTTGTTATACAACACATAATCACAAAAGGCACGATAGATGAAAGCATCCTATCAGCTTTAAGAAATAAAGATAAAACACAATCAGCCCTCATTGATGCTGTGAAGGCAAACATCTAACTGGAGGAAATTCAAATGAAAAAATACTACGACAACTATCCACCATGTGTGCATTTTGGCTGTGAAGATTGCTTTGCAAGATTATCTGGTGGTCAATGCGATATTTTAACCGATACATACTTTAATGGAAAGAAATGCCCATTCTACAAAAAATCAACACCTGAGATTATGAAGGAAGTTGAAAAGTACAGGAAGGAAGATAAAGATAACTTCAAGAAAAAGCAAAGGAGAGTTTAACAATGGCAGTTGATCCATATGAAAGATTAGCCTTTGCGATTGTATCTAACGCTGTGAAGGATTACAGAAAAGCTGCTACGAGGCTAAAGAAAAACCACGAAAACTATAAAGCTTATCTTGAAATCCAAAGATGTGAGGAGTTCTTTCAATCAGAATGGTGTGACATGCTATGTCAAGGAAAGTTCTCTGGAACATCAATACTAAAAAAATTAAAGGAGGAAGCAGGCGATGAATGCTACTATAAACCAAAAAATAGAGTTCCTAAACAGACCGTCAAAGTTAAAAAAGAAAATCGAACGCATGGAAGAAAGAGCCGCAGAATATGATAGGCTTGCCTCATCTCCTTCGAGTCCTAATTATGAAACACCAAGAGTTGACGGCACGAAGAGCAAAGACGCTCCTTTCTTAAAATGGATATACAAGCTAATGGAAATCCAAGAAAAGATTGAGAATGAGAAAAGAAAATATGATGAGGTTCTTTGTGAGACTGTTTCAGCCATTGAAAAAATAGAAAACGAAGATTATAAAAGCGTTCTTACTTACCGCTACATCAATAATATGCTGTGGGAAGAGATAGCTGACGCTTTAGAAACAACAGAAAGAACAATCTATAGGTGGCACCGAATGGCACTTGATGTTCTTGAGATATAAAAAAGTCAGTCGATGTCAGTCAATGTCAGTCAATGTCAGTCGATGTCAGTCAATGTCAGTCGATGTCAGTACATGTCAGGGTATTGACTGTGGTATGATTATAATGGGGAAACCCGAAAAGAAAACATAGGTCAACAGTTAGCGCTGCTGGCCTTTTTTCATACCCTGAAAGGAGGACATGGATGCCATACAAACCAAAGAAACCATGTGCTTATCCAGGATGTCCTAATCTAACCTACGGGATGTATTGTGATGAGCACAAAAAGAAAACAAACAAAGACTATAACGACTACCAAAGAGATCCAAAGCTAAAACATAAATACGGGAACAATTGGCAAAGAACCAGAAACAGATACATCAAAGCACACCCACTGTGTGAGGATTGCTTGAAGGAAGGAAGAATGGTTATTGCTGAGGAAGTCCATCACATTTTACCTGTAAGGATGGGAGGTACAAATGAATGGAAAAATCTAGCTGCTCTTTGTAAGTCATGTCACAACAAAAGACACATTGCTTTAGGTGATAGACGTGTGTTCTAACCCCTAGGGGGATGTGAATCTTAAAACTTAAAGAGGCTCGGAAGCGGGCGTGGGGTTTCGTGCGAATTTTTTTCATTTCAAAGGGGGTATTAAGCGATGGCGAAGGACGGTACTGCTAGAGGCGGTGCAAGAATAGGTAGTGGAAAGAAACCTACCAACAAAAATAAGGTGGAAGTGTTAACTACAACCTTTGATAATATGTCGGATTTTGTTACACCAGATGAAATTGAAGGTGTCGATGTTCCACCGATAAAAGATTATTTAAAAGCAAAGCAAAAAAATGGAAAAGACTTATATGCTCAGGACATTTTCAAGACCACTTACTTGTGGCTAAAGAAACG
>JAKPKU010000042.1 GCA_029553545.1 Candidatus Cloacimonadota bacterium | reverse complement strand
ATTGTCTGACAAAGTGATATTAAATGTGCAAGGCGTGAATCTTTTTAATTGAATTGGGTCAGATTCTGTTCCTTCGCTTGCAATAACCTGAGCATTTCCAGGTATTGTGTAAAGTGCTTTGACCATATAAGTGTATGTGCCGTCATTTGCTTCTTGCAGATTATCCGAGTAGTAAAGACTGCTTGTTTGAGTAATCTGCACAAAGTCGCCGTCATTGACTTTTCTAAAGACTTGGTAATTACTAACTGAGCGTGAGTTGTTTCTCTTTTTTAAAGGGCTTGGATTATCCCAGCTGAGGTGTATTTTGTGTACAGCATCCAGATATGTGGCGATATTCTGAGGTGGAATAATTGAGATCAAGTTAAAAGTAATCTCTTTAATAAAGCTATTTCCTGCTTTGTCGAGTGCCTTTAATTTAATCTTGTAAATGCCATCTTTTGTGCCATCAATCGTGATATAATTTGGGTCTTGTAAAGACCAGCGGCATGTTTTATTTGTTCCTTCTCCAATATAACTCAATGTACCAGGGATAAGTCTATTTTCTGGGTCATAGAGAGCAATAGATGTGATATTGGGTGCATAATGTATGCCTGAAGTGACGTCTTGATATTTCACTTGTACAGAAGAAAAAGCTTGCTTGATTATTGAATTTTGAGCAACATCAATAGGGGTATTATCTTCTATTAATGCCAATTCAGTATAGCTTGGAATCACTGTGTCATAGACAAATGTCATTGTGGTGTCATATTCAGCCCCATATTGGTTCATTGCTTTAAAGAGAATCTGATATTCTCCATCATTTTCTCCACCTGTATTAAGACCGCTGGTTAATTGGAAGGTAGCTTTTAGGTTATTTTGTTCTGTTTGATAGCTAAGTATTCCTCCCTGTAGATGTTGTGCCACTTCTCCATTAGGGAATACGAGCTTGATATTAGTCAAAGCAGGATCTTGAATAATAGGAATAACGTTTTTAAATGAACCTGTTATCACTGCAGGGCTAAATGAATTTACATAATGGTTAATTACATTCTGTGGCGTGTAATCAACAAGCTGTGGAATTATATGTGACATTAAAGTGAAGCTATAATTTGAATTTAGTATATTGCCAGCCAAGTCTGTAGCCTTAATTTGAATGGTATAAATGCCGTCTTTTGTGCCATCAACAGGTATTGGATTATTCAAAACCCAACTAATTGTTGAGCCATCAACAACTCTCCAGCCCTGAACTAAATTACCTGCGGGGCTTACCAAAGTGAGAGAGCTAAGGTTTGTGGCAAAATCTACAGGAGATGTGAGATCATGATAATCGACTTGAATCTCAGTAATCGGCTGACTAAAGATAAAGCCATTTCTGCTTTTCTTCGTCTTTGCAAAAGGCTTTAACAGTTTTTCTCTGCTGCTGACCACCATATCATTGATCTTTAGATTTTCATAATAGGGGTTTAATCTATCATAAGTAAAGGTGAAAGTGATCGGTCCTTCTTGGAAGCTATTTGTAGCAAAGAATGCATAGATCTTGTACTCTCCATCATCTTGCCCATTGTTTGCCAGAGGTTGATTGAGGTTTAAGACAATCTCATAGCCGCTACTATTCTTGATAAAATGTAGGTTCGCACCCATGCCATTAGCGATCATAGAACCATTTGGATGTTTTAGGCTTAAGTAGCTTAGGCTCTCATTTAAGACAACTTCTTCTGGATATTCAACAATCAGTTTTATTTGGTTTAAGTTTTGATTGATATATGAATTATGTGCAGGGCTAACGCTGATTATCTCGGCTTGTAATGCATTGAGAATAAAACCAATATCTCGGGTTACAAGATTGTTTGCCTTATCAGAAGCGCTTATCTGAATACCAACTTGTGTGCCAAGCGATACTATTGGCTCATCAAAGGTAAACTTAAGATAGCCTTGGCTTTCATTCTTTTCTAATACACCAACGCTATTTTCTCC
>JAKPKU010000029.1 GCA_029553545.1 Candidatus Cloacimonadota bacterium | reverse complement strand
AGAGAAATGGGAAGCGATGGTATAATGCTCAGCAGAACAATAACGTTGACTTGACATTGCTGTTGTCACACTTTTTGCTTGTCGCATTGCTCTCTAGCAAAAAGTGCGCCAATGGCGCAATGCAAGTCACGCATTCGTTAGCTGGACGCCTTCGGCGCATATATTATCGGTAGTAATATATACATTGACACAAAATGGTATATTACCAATAATCTAGGTTTATTAGACATAATGTTCTTTTAGAGGGGGGGCCATGAAACAAAGACATCGTATTAGCATTTTGGTCATTATTGCTGCATTTTTAGTCACTAGTTGTGCAACGACATCTATTAGTTTTTTAAATAATCCTGAGATTAAATTATCTTCGTTTAATAAAATAATGGTATTTGCACCATTCCAGGATATAAGTTGGCGAAAAAGTATGGAGAGCTATTTTGTAGAAGAGTTCACGAAAAAGGGTAAAAATGCAGTTTCTAGTATTGAAATTGTTTCTCCACTAAAAACATATACAAATGAAGAATTCAATACTTTATTAATGAATGCTGGTATTGATGCTGTAATTTCCATTATCGTTGTTGATGCTTACACTGATCAAGCATATATCCCACAAACAAGTACTACGACAGGAAGCGCCAGAGCATATGGCAATACTGTTTATGGGCAATCCCGTACAACAACGAGTGGAGGTTACTATGTTTCAAAACCGCGAGTAAAATTCGAGGTAAATCTATTCGAAACAAAGACTGGCATTTTAGCATGGAAGGCGACTGCCTTTACGGCGGGTAATGCTTTTGCGGATACGAACACTCTATTCCGATCTTTGGCGACTAAAGTAGTTGAAGAATATATAGTACAACCGTAAGGATTAAGTATGAACAACACTCTGTATGGCGTCATTTCAATTGCTGCGATTATTATTGGCCCAATAATTGCAGTGCAACTACAGAAGTTCATTGAAAAACGAACCGATGCACAATCAAGGAGAATGCGAGTATTTAAAATACTTATGGCAACTCGTGCCGCAAGATTGGCAAGTGATCATATTATGGCTTTAAATAGTATCGATTTAGAATTTAGTAAAAATAAACGTTATAGCAAAGTGATTACAGCTTGGAAGGAATACTTTGATCATCTTTGCCATGATTCCACAGATGAAACGCAAATCCCAATATGGAACACAAGACGAGATGACTTGTTTACGGAATTACTTTTTCAAATGAGCGTTTCTCTTGGATACCAATATGATAGAGTGCTGATTATGAGAAATGCTTATTCCCCAAAAGGTTTAGCAGAATATGATGCCCAGAATTATAGCATTCGTGATAATGCTTTAAAAGTACTAAAGGGCGAAAATAAGATTTCTGTGAAGATAACTGAATAATGAATTTCAGCTAACAACTGCTTCAACCTGACAATTCCTGTTGTCATGGTTTGTGCTTATCGCTACGCTCAGCACAAACCACGCCAAGCCCTTTGGGCCGGAATTGCAGGTTAAGCGTATGTTAGGCAGACGCCGCTTTCGCGGCGCTAAAATAATTAACAGGGAACAAAAATAATGATTTCATTAAATGATTTAGCAGTTGAAAGACCCGTAGGATCAAATAACAATAAGGCCATAATGGATCTTCTGTGTAAAGAAGCTCAAGCGCATGGGCTCGAAATAGTTAAGCTTCCTATTGAAGTAAAGTCTTGGAATAAGAAGTACTCTTTTGCTGAAAGTAATTTTAGACAAATTGAACTATACCCTAGTCCTTTTTCACCTTCATTCTCAGGTGAAGGTAATATTACTATATGCGATACCTGGGATGATGTAATAAACAACCCTAATTCAATACTAGTTTTTCAAGAAAATCTGACCAAAGAAATATTAATGCCATTAGACTTCCCTGTTTATTTCCCGCCAGAACATAAAAAAATATATGATATCATACAAGCAGCTAAACCGAAATGCATAATCACTGAAACGGGGAAGCATAAAATGTCAGGACTTCAACCATACCCATATTTTGAAGACGGCAATTTACAATTTGCTAGTGCATACAAAGATTGTGAGAAATATTTTGTAAATCAATCAAAAGCATATATTGAGATAAATTCAGAATGTAGGAATACAACTACTTCTCAAGTTGTATTTAAAAGAAAAGGATACAACGAATCAATTATAATAATATGCGCGCATATGGATAGTAAGTATGGAACTCCTGGTGCTTTAGATAATGCTGCAGGCCTGTATACACTTTCTAAAATTATTGAGAATCTTAAAGACGATAAATTAAACTCATCAGTTCATTATATACCTTTTAATGGAGAAGAAAATTATAACATTCCTGGCCAGATAAAGTATTTAGATTATATTAAAAAAAATAAGATGCATATTAACCTTGTAATAAACATCGATTCCCCAGGATTTTGTGGTTCACAAAATGCTATTTCTTTTTACAATATTGAACCAATTATGCAGGATTCATTGATTAGTAAAACAAAAAGTATTACTAAAGGGCAAGAATGGTATGCTGGCGATCATGCTATGTTTGCTTTTCAACAAACACCTTGTATAGTTGCAACATCAAATAACTTATTTGAAACTGGGATTCACTATACCCATACGGAAAAGGATACTATAGAAATAGTAGACACAAAATTACTTGATGAACTAGCTAGTGATTTGAGAACAATAGTAAAACAAGTAGATAGTCAAGAATTTGCCTAACAACTGCTTCGACCTGACATTGCTATTGTCACGAAACTTGCTTTTCGCTACGCTCGGCAAGTTTCGCGCCAATGTACGCAATGCAGGTCAAGCAAATGTTCTGCTGGAGTTGGGCTAAGTCAAAAGGCTCTATTACTTGGTTTGCTAGAATTGATTTTTCTTCCAAGTTCATAAAATATGAATAAAGTATGGAAAAAGGTCCTTCGCGCGCCTTATCGAATTATCAGTCCGCAATTAACTTCCAGAAATAGAAGGAAAAAATCTGAAATGTGGTTCTTTCTTGATTATCCTTACTATAATGCTTCTCGGCAAAGAGTATTTTGAAATACTCATCTTTGGGTTCCTTGCGGTACGTGATCATCAGTACTTTTTCTCTGCCAAAGAGGCGCGCTCAGAAATGACCTTCAAATAGCTTGAATGAAGAAAAAGCAAAACTAATC
>JAKPKU010000020.1 GCA_029553545.1 Candidatus Cloacimonadota bacterium | reverse complement strand
TGATTTTATGCTTGATGTACTCAAGGCACTATCAAGTCAAAAAGATGTGTTTACGCTTATAGTTGGCGATGGCACTGAGTACAATAAAATAGCTCACTTTCTCGAAGTCGAGAAGATTAGCAATGCCAGGCTAGTAAAGAGCTTGCCAAAAGACCAATACCTGGCTTTGCTGAGAACTATGGATGTAGGCCTTATCTTTCTTGATCATAGATTCACTATTCCGAATTTTCCTTCGAGATTGCTTGATTACATGGACGCATCACTTCCCATACTACTGGCAACAGATACAGCCACAGATGTTGGAGCTATTGTAGTCAATGCAGGAGCTGGACTTTCCTGTAGAAGCAATAATGTACAAGCATTTTTGCAATGCATAAACAAATTGCAAAATGATTCTGGTTTTAGAAAGAAAGCAGGAGAAGCGTCAAAAAAATTACTAATTCATCAATTCACTGTGATAAAATCAGCTGACATTATAATAAGTGGACAGTGAATGTCTATTCTTGGCAGTGTCAAAGAGCTAAAGTATCATTATCCTACTCTATGGGATATTGTTGAAAGTCTGAATGGGTGTGTTTTAGTTAAGGCATATTCATTTCGACTCAATAAGGTTAAAGAATTAGTCTTATCCTATGCAATTGGTCAGGACTTTTCTTTGAAATATGCCAACCTTCAGGATAACAATGACATAGTAGTCTTCTTAAGGAGCCTTTCAGAGGAAGAAAGGGCTTTTTTTAATCCTTTTCGTTTTACCTTGAGATCAATTAAACATGTTGTTTCTTGTGGCACCTATCAGGTCTATTTGGTACGTAATAATCAAAATAATGAACTAATTGGTCTCTTTTTTCTTAGGTTTTTTTTGAATAGGCAATGTTTTTTAGGTTTTGCGGTCAAGAACGAATATCGTGGTAGGGGGATTGGGAAAAAGATGATCGATGCAATGGCAAGGGGCGTCCAAGGTTCAGGTTTTACATTGATGTCAACTGTGTGTGCTGAGAATAAAGCCTCGCTTCGTGCACATTTGGCGGGTGGTCAATTTGAGATTATCGAGACCTTACCAACAAATGAAATCGTTCTCAAAATGAAAGAGCATTTATGAATAATGAGATAGATAGAAATGTCTTTAGTGATTCAATGGCATTGAATCGGAATTTTATAATGTACTATAAAGGCCGCATTGCTCTCTATGCCTTTCTTGAGGCCATGGGTATAGGTAAAGGCGATCAAGTCTTGATGCCCGCCTATACCTGTGTGGTAGTTCCGAATGCGGTGTTGTATAAGGGTGCGCAGCCAGTCTATGTGGATATCGAACTCGATAGTTTTTCTGTAAATCCAAAACTCGTCGAGGCGGCGCTTACTCCTTCCGTAAAA
>JAKPKU010000268.1 GCA_029553545.1 Candidatus Cloacimonadota bacterium | reverse complement strand
TTCACTATTTTAATTCGCCTGCCTACCTCCTCAAACTCATCATTAGAACTGTTATGCCCAAGTTTACGCTTTTCATCGATAACTCTATATTCGCGAGTAATCTCTAAAAGTTCTTTGATTAATTCCTCGTCTTTTTCCATTGCTCCTCCTTTCAAAATGGGATTTCCTCTTCTACCTCAATGACTTTATCACAGGCTGCACATTTATATGAGCCGTCCTGCTGCTTCTTGAGCCAACGGTGATCACAACGCGCTATTTGTTCTGGAGTATTGCCAATCTCTTGTAGCCAATAAATATGAGCAATCTCTCCGATAACACGCTCGATTGTCTGTGCCCAAGCCTTCTCATCTTTTCCAAGTAAGTATTCAAGGTGTAGCCTTGTCGGCTCAGTAATTTCGATTTTCATTTCTGCTCCTTTGAATGGTCTACTCTGACCAATATCTAATGCTTATAGTTCTTTCTCCCAGCTCGCCTCTGAGCTGATTATACAAATCTATAATTTTGACGATTTTATCAACTTGGTATTGTTCACGCATCTCAATTACAGGAACGACTGTAACTTTATATAGATGCTCCTCATAATATTCGCCAGCCGCTTTTAATAGAATACTGAATTTTGTCGCCTTGTTCAATTCGATAGTGATACGATGTTGCCCATCATAGCTTGTAGTTCTGGATAACTCTATTGACTCATACGGTATCTTTGAGAGTAATACTCGCCTTAAGATATAACTATTGAACTCGTCAATTGTTTGAAACACCCTGACTTGCTCTGAATTCTCGCTCATTTCTGCTCCTTTTCACAAGCTTCATCTTGTTCTTCATTCCACCAGTCAGTATAATCACACCACTTGCAATGAATAGAGTTTCTAACAGTAGTGCGATTTAATCGAAAGATAGAATGAACAGCACCGAACCCACCACAATTTGGACATTCAATTTCCTCAACCTGACGCTTGAATTTTTGTTCATTCATTTCTGCTCCTTTTTGATTTTGTTATCTGATAATATAATAGCACATAAGAAGCGGAAAATGAATAATACTTAAGTATTATTTTGCTGTTATGAGGCTAAAATTACATTCTATAACTGTTCAAAACCTATTTCAAAATTACAGAACTTTATAAATCTCTCTCTATCTTTGCAAATTATAACTTTCGCAGTGATTAAATTGGTGATTTCTACTTTATCATAAGGGAGGTCTCCTCTGATAATATAACACTCACACTTTGTGCCAGTTTTATTATTTTTGAATATTTCGGCTAATTCTTTTAGCAATTCAAATTGTGTTGGTGGTACGCCCTCATTCCAATGCTTTGATTCTATTATCCTTATAATATTGGGAGAGTTATAATACTTTTTATATTGAACACAATCAATATTATTAACAGTCATCTTTTTGGAACAGTCATCATGCATAAATTGATTTAGGTCTGTTGTTATATAATTGGGATTTTCATTGACCATTAGCTAACCTCGCCTTACTTATATTTACATTGTTTTCGTCAATATCAATACCATCGAAAAAACATCCTTGCTTTAATGCCGCAACCCCTGTTGTACCAGAGCCGCA
>JAKPKU010000235.1 GCA_029553545.1 Candidatus Cloacimonadota bacterium | reverse complement strand
AAGCCAGGTTTGAAGAAATAAATATGTGCATTAAAATTCAAAATACTATCCTTTAATGTCCTTTCATACCCTTCAAAAAGCATTAAGGTGCAGGTCAGTACCCCGACTGACAGTAGCAAACTCATAAAAAAGAAGATCAAGTCGTATCGTTTGCTTAAGTTTTTAAAAATAAACCGTATTCTGCTTTGAATTATAAGACGCCAAACCATAAAAAACCTCGCTTAATAACTATTTTAAAAATATTGTTTTTTGTCAATAACTAATTTTATGTTTATAAAAATAATAGGAAAATGGTACCTGTATTTTTGTCAGCGGTCAATCGCCGCGTATCATTGTTTGGTTATTTGTCTTTCAAATTTGTTCTATGTTGTCTATCGCACATATACAATTTATTGGTCCTCGCCTGCAGCGAAGCGAGGACCAAATAATGTAGGGGCGAGCTTTGCTCGTCAGCAAGCGACGAAGTCGCATTCATCACTGCTGGCTACCTTTAAAAAAACCTTTCACAATTGTGAAAGTACCTAACCTTTTCGAAGAAAAGTACCTCACCCGCAGCGCAGCGAGGACCAAAAAGTGTGTTGTAAAAAAAAACTTGCCAAAAACAAAAATCTTCCTATATTATGTACATAAATGTCTATTGGAAACCGATCTGATGTCCTTTAGGTTTCCATAGATTCTCCAAGATAGCAAGGGGAATGTCAAGGTAATGGCAAAGAAAAGGAGGCAAAATGAAAGTTTTTTTATCCGGCGATCATAAATTTCCTAAGCGCATAGGGGATAGCATCTTAGCTTATTATGCTTATAATAATGTAGTAATTTTGCGCAAATCCGTCAAGCGAGCGATATTGCCTCAAAATATAAAGATCAAGAATAATCAGCCTTATCTTTGTGCTCTGTGGAGTGAAATGTCTTTGCAGATAAAATCTCTCTTTGCTGATTATGCCAAGTATTATAAGATTGACACCAGACAAAAGAGGACGCAAGGCGTATCTGGATTCAGTATGTTCATTTACTTTGTATATCGGGCACAGAAGCGTTTTGGCATTTTGATCAAGGATATGAGCATAGACTTTATTTTGAATATCTTTAGTAAATTTAATACTTTGAACAAGCTGATGAAAGAATCGCTATTATACCGCCTTACTACAAAATTACCAACGAGATTTAGGCATTTAATGCAAAAGAAGCAAGCCTTGCCTGATGAAAAACCTAACTTGGTGCAGGAAAATGAAGCTCAATGCAAACAGCAAAATAGTGAAGAAAATCAATCTTACAGAGCAAAATCACCCGACCCCTGATACCATTCGCATTAAATAATGTAGGGGCGAGCTGCGCTCGTCAGCCAGCGACGAAGTCGAAGTACCTAACTTTTCACGGAGTGAAAATACCTATCCTTTTCGGAGAAAAGTACCTCACCCGCAACGAAGTGAGGACTAAAGAAAAGCACCCCACCCGCAGCGAAGCGAGGACAAAATGGATCGTTGTTGATACTTTGTGTGGCTGCTGTGCTTATATAAATTCATGCAATTATTAAAAAATTTATGTTGACAAGATATAATAAATAAATATGATACATTGTTAGCAAATATAGAGCGTTTTTATTATAAAAATTGGCAACACAGCTCTTTGGTAATTGTATAGTGTGTTTGAGGCTTATTCGAGGCTCAAAATATTCTGTTTTGCATTTATCTTTCAGAAAGCTTTAGCAAAATAGATGACCTATTGAAACAAGTAATAATTCAATACTCGACTATGTGGTAACAATATAATGATCTTTTTATTTAAGAAAAGGTATTATGATGCGTTAAATGATAAACAATAAGACAGATATTTCAATGCAGTTTAAAAAAAAGTATTAATAAAATTTAAGGAGGTTGCAAGAGTATGTATTTATATGTAATTATCGGGGTATTAATAGCAGCAATAATAGGATATATTGTTTACTATTTATTGAAAAACGGAAAGATAAAAGTAATTCAATATGAGGAATTTATTGAGAGAGACGATGATGGTCGTATCATTAGAAAATACTATCATTTAAACGGTGTTAAATATAAGACCGAAACCATCTTTTATTCAGATGGTAAAATCAATAAAGAGATTGAATGGCAAGAAAATAAGAGACATGGTAAAGAAATAACTTATTTTGAGGATGGTAAAAAATATATCATTGCAGATTATAAAGATGATTTATTAAATGGGGATTATACCGTTTATGATTTAGACGGTAACGTTATTATTAACAGAAAATACCAAGACAATCAATTAGTGGGGTGAAAAATGGGTTTTTGGAGTACAATAACAGGAGTACAAGGAAAAAGAGATAGAGAAGAAGCAGAATATATTGTTGCATCAGCACAAAGAAGACTTGAAAATTATAAGGAATCACTCGTTGAAGAAGAAGAAAATACTAAGAATAGTCTTGAATGTTTGGGAGAAGAAAAATTAAAAATAATAGCTACAACAGTAACCCCTTTTATTCAATATCTTGAAAAGATTAAAAATAAAAGTACCCAAAATGAATATGACTTTTTAAAAGACATATCAATTACTATAGAAGATATCAATGAAATGGTTGATTTGTCGGTAAGCGTTGAAGATATTATCGGCAGCTCGCTGGTAGTTGGTGCTTTAGGCACAATTGCATTGACTGGCGTACCAACGGCTGTTACAGGTTTAGTAACGGCAATAGGAGCAGCCTCAACAGGTACCGCAATATCATCTCTAAGTGGAGTAGCAGCATCGAATGCTGTATTAGCTTGGCTTGGCGGAGGATCGCTTGCTGCAGGTGGTGGTGGTATGGCTTTAGGCGCAACCGTCTTGTCAGGACTTACATTTGGAGCTACTGCTGGAGTCGCATTAGTGGGAGCAGGATTATTCTACTCATTTACTGGCAAAAAAAAGCTGAGAAAAGCTGAGGAATTTGATGCAGAAGTGGATATTGCTTGTGAAAAGATACAAGCTGGAATAATGTTATGCAGAGAAATTGTAAAATATGCTGAAGAACAAGTAGAGATTCTTAATAAACTAAAAGATAGAATAAATCAAAGATTCTACTATTTCAGACCATTATTAAGCGACTTCAACCCACAAGTTATGTATCAAACTGAAGTATTTCAAGCCTGTGCGATATTGGTGAAAGCTGTAAGTGAAATAGCAAGAATTAATATAATAGATGAAGAAGGTAACGTCAATCATGAATCAGTTCAACTGAATAAATCTATATACAATCTGTTGGAGACAAAATGAATAATAAAGAATTAAGTTATGATGTTAATTATTTTAAAAACCTAAAACTTGATGGCAATGGTATTTCTTCGTTAGTAGATGGAGTTGTAGGACATTATGTAGAAATGAAAAAAGCAATCGAACGAGAAGAAACTATCAGAGAAAATATTAAGGCAAATAAAGAAATAGAAATTTGTAAAATTAAAGAAACAACAAAAATAATCCTCACTTACTTAGAAAAATCATATGATGAAAGAAAGACTCAATTTGAGAATTATTTTAATAGGATTGATAAAGCACTGGAATTACATGATGTTAATGCTTTAGGTATTCTGGTTGCTGGTGTGGTAGAATTGTCTAAAAATACACCCTTTAAAGATTTAGTAAATGTTGCTCAAGTACAAAGTGATTTGGCAGACCCTAATAAAGTTTGGGAGCTTTAATAAGAGAAAGTTAATTACTCTTTTTCAGCTCAATGTCGAGCTGTACTTTTGGTTCTCGCTGCGCTGCGGGTTAGGAACTTCGACTTCGTCTAAGGTTAGGTACTTTTTTGGTCCTCGCTACGCTGAGGGTTAGGTACTTTACTTCGTAAAGGTTAGGTGCATTGCTTCGCAACGGTTAGGTACTTCGACTGCGTCGAAGGTTAGGTAAAAAATCAGCTGATTTTTGTGAGGCTGTAGGTAATTTCACTGCGTGAAATTGAATGCTCGAATCTATTAGCTGATCGAAGGCAGTCAGTGGTATTACCTGCTTTTTTAGAACTGAGAACTGTTTTGGTCCTAACCTGTAACGAAGTGAGGACCTAAAATAATCATTTTTTCTCTTGACATAGTGCTTCAGATTAGTATATTTGAACACAGTTGATAGTTGTGGAGATTATAGAAGAATTAGATTTATCGCATTAGCGTGCTTTTTGTGTCTTGCACTTTGTCTCATACTTCATACATTGCTGAGGGTGTTGAATAATGCATAATTCAGGTTTACAGACTTGAAGAATAATGGGTTGTTAGAACTGAGAGCTGAGTTGATGGGTAATTTCGCTTCGTAAAATTGATTGATGGATCTGGAACAACTAATGGTAGTTGTTGATACATGGAATAAAAAGTTGCCTCCAATCCCGCTCGTAGTAGGCATCTGGTGATTTATGTGAAAATAGTTTTTGAAAAAGTCCACTTTGTCCTGCCAATATATATAGAGGGGGTTGATTTAATTTATGATTCTGCTTTATTCTTTTAAAAGCTATTTTGGTTACTATGCAACACCCTCATTGCTGTATGTTAGCGAAGCGAACTGTATAGCTGCAAGGGGCCAAAAATAAATATTAAAGTGTTGGAGGATAAATGAAATTAAGATTATTAATTATTGTTTTATTAGCCATGTTTGCTTTTTCTTGTACTGAAAAATTAACAAATGTAAATTCAGCTACAGACATGAACTATTGGACGCCAAAGAACCTAACTATCACGCCACAGAGCCCTACTTCTATCAAGCTTAGCTGGGAAAAAGTTAATGGGAACTATCAAGGTTTTAAGATATCTCGTAAAGTAGGTAGTGGTGCATGGCAAGATGATATTGCGACAGTTGGTGTTAATGTTACTGAGTGGCTCGATAATAATGCTCCCTATGGTACAACTTATTCATATCGAGTGAAAGCATATGCAGGTGATAATTACTCAAATTATGTGGAAAAGGGTGAAAAATTGTTGTTTTCAACACCAAGACACCTTTCAATAACTCCTCATTCAGCTACATCCTTAAAGCTCATTTGGACAGATATTAATCAATTTGAGCAGGGATATAAAATATCTCGTAAAGTCGGTGATGGTGAATGGGAAATTGATATTGCGACTGTAGGGGCAAATGTTACTGTATGGATAGATAATAACGCACCCTATGGTGCGATTTATGCATATCGAGTGAAAGCATATGCAGGTGATAATTACTCAAGTTATGTGGAAAAGAACCAAGTATTTATTTTGTCTGCACCAACTAATCTCTTGGTTAATCCACAAACAGCTACCTCATTAAAGCTCACTTGGACAGGCGCTAATCAATTTGAGGAAGGTTATAAAATATCTCGTAAAGTAGATGTTGGCGCTTGGGAAGATGATTTTGCGACAGTTAGTGCAAATATTAGTCAGTGGACAGATAATACAATAAATTCCACTCAGATATTTCAATATAGAATTAGAGCATATTATCAGAGCGTTTATTCAGATTATTCAAACATAAATGCTTTTTTACCTAATTTTGTATTTGTCCAAGGAGGTACATTTCAGATGGGATCTAATAGCGGAGATGGCTATGAACAACCAGTACACTCTGTAACCTTATCTCCATTTTATATCAATAAATATCAAACAACTCAAGCAGAGTGGCAAACAGTCATGACAGGAAATAATAATGGTATTTCTCCAACACCGTCGTATTTCCCTAACAATCCAAATAGACCAGTTGAGAGAGTAAGCTGGTATGCAGCCATTGTATATTGCAATCGCAAGTCAATACAAGATGGCTTGACACCATGCTATGCGAAGAGTGGAGATACAGATCCCAATACTTGGGGTGCAGTCCCAACGAGTAATAATACTGCTTGGAATGCAATCACTTGCAATTGGTCTGTCAATGGCTACCGTTTGCCCACAGAGGCAGAATGGGAATATGTTGCCAGAGGCGGGAACCAATCCAATAATTATACATATTCAGGTTCAAATATAGTTGGTAATGTCGCTTGGTATTATAGTAATTCAAGCAGCCAGACTCATGATGTAGGCACAAAAGCACCCAATGAGCTGGGCATCTATGATATGAGCGGTAATGTGTATGAATGGTGCTGGGATTGGTATAGTAGTTCGTATTATAGCAGTAGCCCAG
>JAKPKU010000228.1 GCA_029553545.1 Candidatus Cloacimonadota bacterium | reverse complement strand
AGGACAGATCTGCATTTCCCTTTGCCAGACGAGACAGACCTGTTGATAATAAGTGGCATTACGGATTCTCTCAATATTGTACAGCTTTATTTGCTTGATCAGTTTATTATGCGTGGCAAGCCTATTTTGTGGTTTCAAGATAGATATATCGCCGATAGTAATGCTGAATATGCAGAGATAATTGACTCAAATGCCATTCGATATCTCTTTGAACAATCACTTTATATCAAGCCAAATCTTATCTTGGATGCTTTTTGTGATCAACTCTCAAAGTACAGACAACAAGGCGAATACCTTGTGCCTGTTTCATTTGATTATCCATTCTATCCTGTTTTGATCAACTTTAATAAAACGCACCCAATAACACGAAACTTGGATAATATGCTCAGTCTATTTCCCTCTGAAATATTTTATACAAACAATAAAGAGCTACTATTCACACCTTTAATTATGTCTTCAAGTAATAGTAGTGAAAAAATGGGAAAAGACATTGAAATGAGTTACTTACAGTTTCAAGATATAAGTCTGCCAGCCGTATTCAATCAACCTCCCAAAGCAATTGCTGGACTTTATGAAGGTAAGTTACAAAGCTATTTTTATGACAAAGAAATGAGGCATGATAAGTATATTAATAATACTGACCATGCAAAGATTCTATTAGTGGCTTCTAATTCTCTATGTGACAATAATATACTCGCCAATGTACCTGGCAATGCTGAATTTCTTCTCAATGCAGTTGATTATCTAATAGGTAATGAGTCTTTAATAGGGATGAGGGCTAAGACTCTCGCATATTCACCATTTATCAAAACTACAGAGCGAATGCGCTTTTGGGTAAAGATTTTGAACTTTGTTTTGCCAGTATTGATGATCCTTGCGTTTTTTATAGTTCATATTCTTAGAAGGTTAATACAAAAAGCAAAGATAAAGAGAGATTTTAACGAATGAGCAAAAAGACCATCATTATGCTGAGCATTGTCATATTGCTGGTAATATTATTCCTATATTTTCGTTTTCACGATCCTACAATCCGGACACAGCGTGTTTTTACGCTTGACAAGGCATCCATCTACAAGGTAGAGATCACTTCAGAGTTGGGTGAAGTGTCTATTGCCAAAAAAGATAGCACATGGTATCTCGTGAGTGAAGATTACCCTGCCAATGAAGAGATGATAGCAAACTTATTTGAATCGATTTTAAATGTAAACAGATCGCATAAAATACTGACAAAAGACCCTTTAAAGCATGCAGAGTATCAGACAACACCTGAAACAGGTACGCATATTGTTTTTTATGATAAAAAGCAAATTCCTATCGCAGACTTCTATCTTGGCTTTAGTAATTTCTATACCTTCAGTAGCTTGCGCTTTGCCGGAGAGAATGAAGTCTACGAGCTCGATTCGAGCATTATTGAATATGTTTACCCTGATCATCAGATATGGAGAGATCCCTACATTATAAGACTTAATAAAGATGATATTACGAATATAAAGGTTAAAAGCACATTTCAAGATTATCAACTCAAAAGAATAGATAAAGAGTGGGAATATACAAGTGCAGAAGATACTTTTACAGTGTATAGCTCAAATCGAACTCTTTTTAAAATACTAAATATACTGCAACAGCTACAGTCGATACAATATCTTGATAATAATGAAGAAAATCAAAATAAATATAAGAAAGACACTATTGTTAAAATAGAAATAGTAATGAAAAATGGAGATGTTTATAATCTCATTGCATATAGATACGATGAAGAAAACTGCTTACTTTATACTTCTTCCAGACCAACATTTTTATATGTAGTCAACTACGATTTTACCAACCGGTTTACACGTGCTGTAGATAACTTTAAAGATTATTCAAATTTAACATATTAATGAAAAGGGGAACTTATGATTTGTGATAAAAAGTACCAAGAAAAATGCATTGAAGAAGTTGTAAGCCTTTGCAAAATGCCAAGCCCAA
>JAKPKU010000219.1 GCA_029553545.1 Candidatus Cloacimonadota bacterium | reverse complement strand
CAGATCTCTTCCAGATATCAGTAGATGAATTACTTTCGAATGAGAAATCAGAGAAAAAGCAGTCTGATTATATCTATGAAAGTCGTACCGAATACGATATTGATGGTAAGAAGAATTTTGATATCAAGCTTGGTGGAGCATATGCTGTAGATTTAAAGGCATATCATGGAGAAAAAATTGAAGTCGCAATGTTTTCAAATGTCTATAAGAATCTTCTGGCAGATTATAAAGTAAAGATTGATGATATAAAAAACCGAATCGATATTGATCTTAACAGATTTAATGAAGCCAGTGAAGCAGATGCAAAGGAGAGTTTGGTCATTACTATTTTTATTCCAGTAAAATATATTGGAAAAATCGAATTATCAGTTAATGCAGGGACACTGAATATTACTGATATAGAAAATGAACATATTGAGGTAAATGGCAAAATTAGCGAAGTTACCCTTCAGGGAAATAAAAGTGAAATTGAGATAGATTCAAATCTTGATATGCAGATCAGTGTTTTATCACATGAGGGTGCGCTTGAGATTAATCAGTTGTCAGCAACATCAAGACTTACAATTCCTACAGATTATAGATTTAGAAGCACAAAAAAGGGAATAGCAACTCATATTTATTATGAGAGACAGGGCAAAAAGGTTGATGACTTTTCAGATGCCGAAGCAGACAATTACATTGAGCTCAATGGTATAAAGAGTGAGCTTGTGATTGTAGAGGCTGAGGTGTAGTCATGGAAAAGTATATATATCGACCGGTCAGATTCTATTTGATTACATTTGCCTGCACTTGGTTCTGGTGGCTATTGGCAATTTTACTTAATGAAGGGACGTGGCTTTATCTTGGAATGTTTCTTGGATTGGTTTCACCTGCCGTGGTTGCCGTAGTAAGGTCATGTCAAGTATTTTGTGTAAACTTTTTTTTACCCATCTTACAAATACGGTGTCAGACGCTGTTCATAAAAGGCTAACAGCTCGGTCATGACCGAACCCCAATTATACATCTGTGATCGTTGCTTCTTAAAAATATCTCTCTGAGCAAGATACAGCATTTTAATTATTGAGTCATCCGTCGGAAAAACCTGCTTCGTTTTAGTAACCTTTCGAAGGCCGCAATTAAAACGTTCGATTGTATTCGTTGTGTACATAATTCTCCGAAGGGCAGGAGAAAACTTGAAAAAAGTACTAAGCTCTCCCCA
>JAKPKU010000205.1 GCA_029553545.1 Candidatus Cloacimonadota bacterium | reverse complement strand
TTGAGTGCTCTGAAGAAAAAATCTATGACATTATGATGGCTGTCGCTAGCAATAAAATGACGAAAGAAGAATTAGAAAAAGCATTTGAATCCTATTCCAAGAAAAGGTAAAGAAAACGAATACTGTGGCTAACAACCGCTTTAACCAGACTCGCCTGTTGTCACAAAACTTGTATTCAGGCTGCGCCTGGCAAGTTTTGCGCCAAGTAACGGCTCGCTGGTTAAGCGAACGTTAGACGGACACCTTCGGCGTACAAATTGATATTAACGGTAATTTGGTTATGGAGGCGAAAAATGCAAGATAAGACTCCTGATGAAGTTCTCAAGGAAGAGCAAGCAATATTGGGAACAGAACAAGGGAATATTTTTAATGTATTAAAGAACAATATATTTTGGCTTGAGATAAAATGGAAAGAATATCAAACTCTATATGAAAATAATGCAAATATTGCTGTACTGAACAAGACGGCTCCTTTTTATTTTTATATGATTCAACAAATTATGATCGATGATATTCTACTTCATATTAGTAAAATAGCATCTCAAAAGGGTATAACATATAAATATCTGTCTATAATAAGGTTACCAGAAATAGTAAAACCGAAGTATCGAGATAAGCTTAAAGAACTTGTCGATGATGCAGTAGCAAAGGCAGAATTTGTTAAAGATAGAAGAAATAGATATATTGCTCACTATAGTCTGGATTTGACAATTGATCCGCAAGCAAGACCACTTGAAGATATTAAACATGAAGATATTGAAAATGTTATAAAGGCATTTAAGAAAATCATTTTTTATATATATACCCAAGTATTGGATTCTGCGTTATTTCCAGAAGTACTTTACCCTTTAGAAAATGCGAATGCACTACTAAGGAGATTGAAGCAGACAATTTAGAAAGAAATAAATCGTCTAACACCCGCTTCGACCTGACATTGCTATTGTAACGATTCTTGCATTCGCTTCGCTCATAGGCAAGAATCGCGCCAGTTTACGAAATGCAGGTCAAGCGCACGTTAGACTGACGCCTACGGCGCAAGAATATAAAAATCGAAATCTATTGTGCAAATAATGCATTTTTTCATATGAATATAGAAAACTATCATAATCCGTTTAATATCATTTCTATATTTTAAGAATTTTCTATATACGGAATTCATCCTCTATAGAACTTACACATATAAGATATAAATTTCGCCCATCTAAAATATCCCAGAATACGATTGTTCTTGACTTTATGTTATACCATGGTTATA
>JAKPKU010000200.1 GCA_029553545.1 Candidatus Cloacimonadota bacterium | reverse complement strand
TTTCCAAAATTTATGATGCCGCCGAGGATTTGAATGTACTTATCGGTGAATACCTATTTGATTTGTTGAGCGGCGAAACCGACGATCAGGAATTATTAAATAAATACTTAGAAAATGAATAGAAAAAGGCTATTAGTAATTACAACCTGGGTGACTAAAAACTTTTTCATAGAAAAAATTTTATGGAATAACAAAAACTGCTTAATTTTAACCCCAAAATTAAGATTTTTCCACTATTATATATGTAAAGGAGAGTATTAAGTTATGAAATGGTTTGAATATTTATTTGTTATTGATTATGTTTTAAGTATAATTTTTGTTTTAATTATACTATTTATTGTAATTAGAAATCGAAAAGCTATCAAGAGGTACATACGACTAAGAAAAAGAGAAGTTGATGACTTCTGGGAACAAGGTGCTGATGACTCCTGGGAACAAGACCAACCTTGTCGCCCTTGTTGTGATTGTGGAGATCCTGACTGTGATTGTAACCATGAGCCTTATTTAGATGATAACGAATGGGAAGAGTTTGACTGTAATTGTAGTCGTGAAGAGGCTAATCGTCACTTTTATACAACATTATTAAATACTAGATATCGCGATGGTAATGAGACTCCCGCCTATGTACTAGTAGAACGCAATGGCATATTTTATGTTGGTCTTGAAGAAGAGGTTGACATAAAAGGCATTGTTCCTGAAGCTAATCTAGTTGCATTTGATGAGTTTAATAAGGCCTACAAGTTTTTAAATGATATAGTCTATGACTCACTAGCAAGTTATATTTATGAACATTATAATAAAGATTAGATAGTATTATTAAGGTTGTGGTAGACTTGAAAGTAGAAATTAAAAATTACCAGGTTATTAAAAACGCTGAATTAAATTTTGTTCCTGGAATAAACGCTATAGTAGGCGCAACAAATAATGGAAAATCATCGATTATTAGAGCTATCCGCGGTGCCATCAATAACCAGGGTGGCTCTAGTTTTATAAATTATGATGCAGATGAAGCATCAGTAAGTATTACATTTAATGGCCATAAGATTGTTTGGACTAAATCTAAAAAGCAAGGCAAGTCCGCCTACACTATTGATGGAAAAAAATTAACTAAGATTGGACAAACTCAACTTCCAGAAGTAGCAGAAATCATGAATATGCCTGAAGTAGAAGTTAATAATGACCGACACCAAATTAACTTCTGGAGACAAATGGATAGACCGTTTTTAATTGACAAAACACCTTATCAACTATTTGATTTCATTTCTAAATCTAAAGAACAGGAATTAATTACTGGTCTTAAAGATATAACAGAAGGCCAACTTAAAACTACTAATAAAAGCTTAGATGCTAATTTCGTGGCTATTAATAGCACAACAAATGAAATTGTTAAGTTAAAGTCAGAAGTAGAAGAGCTTGAAAAGTTTAATAATTTTAATTTAGCAAAACTTGAAAAATTATTAGAGTTTGATGATAAAATTGATAAGGCATTATCACTAATTAATAATCCTGCTATTGAAACATATAAAAAGCAAGCTGTAAAGCTAGCATATAAAGTAGATAGCCTTAAAGAGTCAGTGTCTAATATTAATGATAGCTTAATCATTTTAAAACAACTTGATGACAAAGTTAAAGTTATAACAGATGCAGATAAGACTATATCTAGTATTAATATTGATAAACTTAAAACTAGCTCTGAAAAAGCAGAAAACCTTCTAGTTAGTTTTGATGCATTAAATAAAGAGTACCAAAAAATTGTCACCCTTATAAATGAAACAAATACTACTACTGTTAAATGCACAGAGTTAGAGCTCAATATTTCTACATGTAAACATGCTATCTCACAAATAACAAAAGAACTAAATCAATTCGAAGTTTGTCCACTTTGTGGAAATCATCTTAAACAAGAGGAGCACATATAATGACTTTAAAATATAGCATAGTCATTAAGGTATTAAGACCTGGTGAATATTTTAATAGACTAGGCAGTGCTTGGGTTAATGAAGCAGAGCTTGAGTCCTATCTACCTACAGAAGAAGAATTAAATAAATCAGAAAAAGCAGAGGAATAAAATGGCACTTACCGGAAAACCGGTGATTGTGTGCCAGAAAGGGTAAAAATTATGAAAAAAATATTTGATAATTGTAAGCAAGCAAGAAGGTATGGGCCTTCTACCGGAAAATGCTTAATTCAATTAGAATCTGGAGACAATGCGAAAGAAATTATCAAGGAATACACCAAAACACGTGAATGGTATGAACGAACTTATTCAAACCCGCAACGTTTTTCTGAATACACCTATAAAGTACCTAAGAAAAACGAAAACGGACAATGGGAACTAGTAGATGAAATTGTTAAAGGTGATTTGATTTTATTTGATACTTATGAAGAGTATTTGGATTAAAAGCGGAGGAATAAAATGGAACATAAGTTTAATGTTGGTGATATTGTTCGTATTAATAGTAATGAAGAAGATGCATACAATGGGCGAGTCGTTGTTATAGACTCAATTTTTACAGTATCAGGTGTAGTATTATATTCTGTTGCTATTGATGAAGATACGTATACGCTTTACGGGGCTGAAAGTTTAGAAAAAGTGGAGGAATAAAATGGATCTAGTAAAAAAGTTTGAAACACTAAAATCTAAATTAGAGTCTACTAAGCTAGAACTTGCAAAAGCAGAAACTAACTTAGATATTGTAACTAAGCAAAGAGAGAAAGCCTTAAAAGAATTATTAGATCTTACAGGTGCCAGCACTTTAGAAGAAGCGATTGTAAAGAGAGACAAGCTTAAAGGTATGATTGACTCATTAATTCAAGAGGCTGAGGCTTTACTAAATGAATGAAATTATTACTAAAATAAAAGAGAAGCAACAACTTTATAAGTTTAAAACTGAACTTTTAAATAGTAAGCTTACTCAAGAAGCAGAACTAAAAGAAAAGATTAAAGACCTACAATTAGAAGCTGAAAAAGCAGATAACATAATGTATGCTTGTCGCTTATTATTAGAAAAACTTATTTTTAATAGTAAGATGAACTTGGAGTCTTTCTTAACATTTGCTCTTAAACAAATATTTACAGACAGAGACTATGCTATTAAGTTAAACCTAAAAGAAGAAAGTAAGCGTCCTGGCCTTGAAATGTTATTAGTTGAAAACGGAATTGAGCAAACACTAACGGATTCAGTTGGTGGTGGAATTTTATCAACACTTGGGCTTTTACTACAAATCTACTATATTGAAGCATACGGCCTAAGCAAAGTTATGTTTATTGATGAAGGCTTAAAAGAGGTATCTAAAATAGATACTTCAAGAGCAGACTCAAAGGATTATCTTGCGGGCATTCTTTCATTCTTAAAATGGCTTTCTACAGAACATGGTTACATTTTTGTAATCGTCACCCATGATACAGACGTTGTTGGAAAAGCAGATAAAGTTTATAAAGTTTATAATGGAAATGTAATTGAAGCATCATAATTTAACCCCAGAATATAAAGTTAATCACTATATTATATGAAAAGGAAAAAGGAAAGGTAAAGGAATGACATTAGAAAATCTTCTTGAAGCAGCATCAACACTTACGCCAGTATTAGTGACATCCAAAGACTTTAACAATAAAAACTTTAATACTGAAGCTGATAGCTTATTTTATGGTTTTGCGTATGACGCATACGAAAAGTTTCAACGTATCTTAGGAGACGTTCAAGTTATCAAATTCACAGTTAGAAATAACGCGCTACTTATTCGTGTCAATATGTATGAGGAAGCACCCAATGAAAGTAGTTATTGAGAGGTGATAATACGACCATCAAAGAAATCGTCGAGTTCTTCATTAAAGAAGGAAAGGAAAAACCAAGACTTGAAATACTAGTAGAACTATTAACCAAGCATAATCTTAAAGTTACAACACAACAAAACCATCAGGCCACAAATGTAGTAGTTGAATTAGGCGATAGAAGTCTCAACAAGACTATTGTTATAGGCGGGCATTATGATGTTTTTCCTAAGTCTTTAGGAATTAATGATAATACCGTTGCAGTTGCAGCTTTAATAGAGTTAGCACAAAAATTAAAAGATACAAAGTATAAAATCGACATTGTTTTCTTTGACCGTGAAGAATCAGGTTTTCATGGTTCTAGCCTATATATTAGCACAGTTGGTTTACAAAATATTGAGTATGCCATTATCCTTGATATTATTGGTTATGGTGACTCACCAATTATTACTGGAGCAAGCCTTACAAATACAAATAGAATTAGCACATTTAAAACTCTTATAGCAAACAATGCTTTTAAAGTTACAGAAAATAGGCTTCCTAGTGATAACAGTATATTCATGCTTAATCGTATTCCTGCGGTGCTAATTGTAGCAATTCATGATGAAGATACACTTGAGTTAGATAATGGCTTAGTATCAATATCACCAGCTCCAGAGTTCTACTCATCATTCCATAATGGCAAAAATGACAACAAGATAGAAATTATTAATTGGGAAATTCCTGAGTTAATCATTAATAATTTAGTGAGGACATTTAATGTTTAAAAGTAAAAGAAAGAAAAAATCAGACAATTTTGGTGTATGCTATACAATAAGTAAAGAAGGCCCTATATATGTATATAGGGTTTGTTCTACGTTAGATAACGCTGTAGATGTTATTATGAATGATCAAACTTTTAAAGCTCTTCAAAAAGATAAAGTTTTTATAGCGGAAGTAGTAGAAGATGAAAAACAAAGAGAGGCAGTAAAGAAAAATGAAAACTAAACCTGTCATAATTATTGATGGACCAGATGGCGTTGGCAAAACAACGCTCGCTAAAAACTTACAGAAAACTTTTAATATTACTAGTTTTATTCACTTAACAAAAGATGACCCTAGAACATTTGAGTTCTATAAGAATATGCTTCTTAAAAAAGATGCCGTCTTTGATAGGAGCTTTATGTCTGAGTTAATCTACTCAGCTGTTTTTGAAAGAAAGCCTGCCTTAACAGTTGATGAGTTTAAAGAGCTACATAATATTGCAAAAGTAAATGGTGCTATTGTAATTATATGTGTTGCAAACACAGAACGTGAGCGGCCAATATTCCATGATAATGAAGACCAACGCATCATTGATAGCTTTGATACAATTAATAAGTACTTCTTTGACCTTGCTAAAAGATATGGTTACATAGTATATTATCAGCTTTCTAATGATCAATATAAACCTGACCAATCATTGTTACAAATTATTAATGATAAAATTAAAGAACTAGAGCAAAAAGAAGCACAAACTAAAGGTGGTGATTCCAATTAAAAACTATATTGAACTAGGAGCAAAGATTCTCCAGCATGGCATTAAAGAAAACAGTAGAGTAGGCCCAACGCTTGCTCTACATAACCAAATGCTTAGTTTTGATTTAACTGCAGGTTTTCCATTGATGACCACTAAGCATGTTGGACCAAAAAGTATTATTACAGAAACACTCTGGTATTTAAAAGGTACCACTAGTATTGAATATCTTGAAGAGAACAAAGTCTTTGTTTGGTCTAAGTTTGCTGATAAAAACAAAGACATTGGAAAAACATACTCATACCAGTTTAGAAATTTTTATGGCGTAGACCAAGTAAAGGATACTATCTACCGTTTAACGAAAGATGATGATAAACAATACACAGACCGCAGAGCAATCATAAACTTATATAATGTAGGCGAATTAAATGAGATGTCAATACCACCTTGTATTGGTTTACTTCAGTTCAATGTCTATTGGGATCAAGACGGCCAAAAATATCTTGATGCAACAATCTACCAGCGAAGCGCCGATTTCTGTTTAGGAGTCCCTTATGACATTGCTGAGATGGCTCTGCTTACTAGTATTATTGCTGGTTATACAGATGCTATACCTAAAAATTTAACTTTCTTTTACTCAAATATTCATATCTATGAGTGTCATATTGAAACTTTAAAAGAACAACTTAAAAACAAACCTTTAGAATTACCGAAGTTAGAAATAGATATACCAAGACTTAAATCACTAGAACCAGAAGATCTAACACCAGATCTATTTACAATTATTGGTGTACAAAAAGACCGAAAAAAATATTATTTCGAATTATTATAACCCTAAAACAAAAAGTTATACACTATTTATATATGAGTATATAAAATAAATTAGTAAAGGAGATTAAAATGGCAGCAAAAAAATCAGTATCATCAAGTGCTTTAGCTAAACTGGCCGGAGATTACATGCTAGTTAAACCAGACATACAGGAGGACGGATCTGTAAAGACCCCAAGATGGGAAACAGGAATTAAAGCATTAGATGTTTTAACAGGCGGAGGTTTTCCTAAATCTAAAATTGTCGCTTTTGGTAGTGAGGAAGGCGTTGGTAAAACAACTATACTTCTTCATTCCGCAGTTAATATTATTGAAAAGTACAATAAGAAAGTAGTTTATTTAGATGTAGAAGGCGGCGTCACTTATGACATGATGGAAGGAATTGGTGTCCTACCTTATCTATATTCTGAAGACAACCCAGAAGGTCTATTCTTCTATATGGATGTTGAGTCTATTCAAGAAGTTAATACAATCATTAGAGCGGCCACAAGTGATAATGATGTTGCTTTAATTGTTCTTGACTCAGATACTAATGTTATTGATGAAACAGTTTTAGAGTTGGATGACTTAGGTGCATCTAAGAATCCTGTCGGTGAATCAGCTAGAATGTGGAGTGCTAACTTTAAAAAGATTAATGCACTTATTAAAAGAAGTGAGGCATGCCTTGTTGTTATTCACCAAGCCAGAAATGACTTGTCAGGCTTCCATGTTGTAATGAAACCTAGCGGAGGCAAAGCCGCAAAACACGTTGCCTCAATTGAAATCTGGGGCGTTAGAAAAGAGTTTGTTGGTGAAGGTGATGTTACAAAAGACAAACAAGGACAGAAAATTAAGAAGTCTGAAGCCATTGGTGCAAAAGTTCAATTAACAACTCTTAAGAACCGCTTAGGTTACCCATATAGAACAGTAGATGCTTTTGTTTACTTTGGTAAAGGCGTATCTAATAAGTGGGCCTACCGTGAATGGCTTGAAACACATGAAATTACAGATCCAATAACTGGTGAAGTTCGTCCTGTTCTTAAATCAGGCGCTTGGCCAAATCTAAGACTTCCAAGTGGTGAATACAAGGACCGTGGTAATGAGGGTACTTGGAAACTAATAGAAGAACATTGGGATGAAATTGTAGAATATGTTAATAGTAACGGTGGCTTCACAGCAAGCATTAACTCAGAAATTGCAGATGAAGTCGCAGAATAAAATTATAAGTATAAAGCCTAACTTGGCACGGCTAAGAAGAGTTATGGCGTAATTGTTAACTTAGTTAACTCGACTATCATGTTGATAAACCACAGGCACGTGACGGTACACGATTGGTAATAAGTGTGTTACGACGAATAAGCCCTGTGGCATAAGTTGATAGTTTAAATATGTTAGCCCGCTCACGAGCGCACCGAATAATAATTACCATAATACATATAAGGATAGTAATAGTAATAATAATATCTATATTATTATATAATAGAATAGTAATACTTGTATTACTTCTTGTTTTTCTTTTTACATCTTATACTACTCCTATATAGGAGTAGTATAAATAAATTATAATATTTTTTATTATAAATAATAATTTATTTTAATTAATATTATAAATATTAAATTATATTATTATTTATTTGAAAGGAGGTTAAGATGGAGAATTACAAACTTATTGTATCAAGAAAAATCAAAGGAACGTTTATGTCATTCATAACTTTAAGTTGCATTTTAACTGGGTGGTATAATGTTAAATAAGTTTATTCTAGCAGGCAAGTTTAAACCACTGATTACAGGGCCACGAGATAAGTTTGTTAAAAAAGCCGACCAAATTAGATCTGTTATTTTTAACAACAATTTATCAGATGTAAAAGCTATTCTATTATACGGCTCTGATACAAGAGAACCCGTGTACTATGCGTTCGGTATATATTATTCTTTACTGAAAGATAGAGTCTTAGACTATGCTATTACAACAGGCCAGCACTTTATCAACCAGCACTTTTTAACAGAAGCAACCAGAGATTTAGACTTGTACAGCAAAATCTACTCCAGTGACCTCCTATTCATCTCCTTATCTCAATTTGATTATACTAGTGATTATTTAGAAAGCCTTTTAATAGACCTAGTTGACACACGCTCAACAAATAACAAGATTACAATTATACACTATGATATTCTTGATACTAAAAACTATATGCACACAACAAAGAAACTATCAGATTATTTTTTAAGTAACCATATAGTAATTGATTTAACAAAGCAAAGTAAGCCTAACCAACAAACCAGTAACACAAAAGCACAAACTAAGAAAGCATCAGAGAGGTTTATCTAAATGGAGTATACAGTTTTTACAGTATTGACATCACTGCTTGCTACAGAAGATAACAAGTTTATATCAGCAAAAATTGAAGAACTAGAAAATCAGATAAACCTAAATGAAGTTGAAAGACAAATCATAACAGATATCAAGTATAATCTTCAGTTAGGCCAAGCACCCTCTGTTGCATACATTAAGCAAAAGTACTCCTATGCAGATACTAACGTTTTAGGTGTTGTCATTACTAGGGATGCTATTGACTCAGCAATCAGAAGTATTATCATATCACAATCACAAGCACAGCTTAAGAAAGACTTAGTAACACTAGGAAGCGTAGCTAACAATCTAACACCAGAAGAACTAAAGATAAAAATAAATAGCCTTCTTGAAAACAAAATACTTACTAGTCATACAGCAATTCCAAAAAATAACCTAAAAGCTATGCCAGACCCATATAACCAGCTTCAACAAAGAAGTGTTGAAGGCCTATCAATAATCAGTAGACGTATTGAAGCTCACGCCGGTAAAGCAGCGGCAGGTACTATTATCTCAATCTTAGGCTTCGCGGGTTCTTTTAAATCAACATTTGCGCTTCAAACTGCTTATGAAAATGCTATGGCTGGTAAGAATGTTTTATATATTGCTCTTGAGTCTACTGCTGAAGCACTAATTAATAAACTTGTTCTCTGCCATATAGCAAGCACAAGTAATAATAGAAAAGACTTAATCAATAATAGCTGGGTTCGTGATAGAAAACTAACACCAGAGCAGCAAGAGTTTTATAACAATAAGTATCACGAGTTACTCAATAAAATAAGTAATAGACTTATTATCTGGGATGAAAAAGATATTGTCTATAACACCTTCCTTGATATGAATGATACTCTAAAGAAAGCAAACGACTTATTTAAAGAAACTACCGGGTCTGAGCTTGATGCAATTGTTCTTGATCAGCTAGCATTACTAAAGTTTACAGCTGCAGGCGGAAAAAGATATAATTCTGTTACAGACCTGCTTAATGACTGGGTATCATACTTCCGTAAACAAAGTTTAAACTTTCTTGACTCCGGTCGCCAAATAACAATTTTCCTAGTATCACAGATTAATCGTGAGTCTTATCTTGAGGCAAGCAAGCCAAAGAAAAAAGGCCGGTATGATATTACCTGCGCCTCAGACGCTAACGAAATTGAACGTGCATCTGAAACAATGATAACTCTATACAAAGACCTAGATACTGCTAATACACTGCTCATTAATATTCCTAAAGCACGAAGTGGTGACGTACCTGATAACCCACTTCAATTTGAGGTATATGGTGAATACTCCTATATCGGAAGCCTTAATATTTCTGGTGAAGGTATCACTGCAGATGACTTTAGCAAAGACATTATTAGTCTAGAAAGCCTCATAAATGCTGGCTAATTTAAGACTTTCTAGACTATTACTATAATGCCATTAGTATTAAATAAAACCTCGAAATTTGGCTCGTTTTTGGCCTTAAATTTAATTTTAAAGAATAGTAGCTACACAAAAGAAAACGGAGTTGAGAATAAACCAGTATTAGCTGGTATAATTAAGAAGGAGGTAACTATGGACTTTACGCCATTAGAAAAAGAGATTTTAAATCGCGCATTTTATTTGGTCAATGACTTTTTTACATGGAGCGACTTAGATGGTGAAGAAGGCTTTGACTTTGAAGATGACATCTACCCGGCGATTGTTAAACTATTAAAGAAGCTTGGCATCGAAGAAGTAGTTCATATCTAAGAATAAGTTTAATAAGGAGAAAACATGAGGGTAAACCCAGTTTTAAAATGGGCCGGTGGTAAAACACAGCTTCTACCAGAAATTAACAAAAGACTGCCAAAACAATTTAATACCTATTATGAACCATTTTTGGGGGGCGGGGCACTTTTGTTCTCCTTGCTCCCTTCTTCTGCTGTTATTAATGATTTAAACTCTGAATTAATGAATGTATATAAATGTATTAAGCATGACACCCAATTCATTAGACTTCTTAAAGAGCTGGACCAACACCAAAGTTTACATAGTAAGAGCTATTATTATTTAATAAGAGACATGGATTGTTCACCATACTATAAGAATTGGCGGGACTACGAAAGAGCTGCAAGAACTATTTATCTTAATAAGACATGTTTTAATGGTCTATATAGAGTAAATAAAAAAGGTCACTTTAATACGCCTATTGGAACAGAGAAATATAAGAAGTTATATGATCTAGATAACATCACAAATATGCATGAATATCTTAAGAATAATAATGTAAAAATACTTTGTGGTAGTTACTCGTCTGCAGTTAAAGATGCAAAAGCAGGAGACTTCGTTTATTTTGATCCACCTTATGATTATCAAGACGGTGATGGCTTCACCTCTTATACAACTGATGGCTTTACAAAAGAAAATCAGGTTGAGCTCTTTAATTTATTTAAAGAATTATCTGATAAAGGTGTCTATGTCATGCTAAGTAATAATAACACAGATTTTATTCGAGACCTATATAAAGACTATAATATAGGCGTTATTTATGCTAAAAGGGCCATTAATCACAAAGGTGACGGTCGTGGTGCAGTTGAAGAAGTAATCATTACAAATTATTCAAATTCCTAGTTTTGGCCCCAGAATTAAAAGTTATACACTATTATATAGGTAAAGCCGGGAGGTTGATAACTATGATAAAACCATCACCTGAGCTACTGAAGCTACTAGTTAATCAAAAAATGTCTTTAGTTAAAATCCTAAAGAAAGCGAATCCATCTGGACTATACGAAGTAGGGAGACCTATTTATTGTCCTTTTCATGAGAACTACCATACACCAGCAGCTGTAATTTACGACGATAAAGACAGTCAGCGCTTGTGGTGCTTCTCTGAAAGAAAAATGTATTATGTGTCTGATGCTATTAATCTGCTTTTAAATCAAAACCCATATGATATTGGTTTGATTTTATGGAATCGATTAACACCACTAGAACAGCAGCAGTTTGTGGATTCTCATAGTCATAGCTCTTTTGATGTTCCAGTAGTAGAAAAAACAAAAGTTACTAAAGAGTTTGAAGAGGCAAAGCTAAAGTTTAGGTATGGACAAACAGATTGTATAAGCCTCTTGAAAACTTATATATTAAATTTGTAACCTGCCTTAAAATATATCTGTTTATAATATTACACAGTGCAAAACAAAACCCCAAAAGGAAAAGTTTTACACTATATAATATGAATAGTTCTTAGGTAAGGAGGTTTACTTTAAAAGTCTAAAGATTATGTATCGGGATACTAAAATAATAAAGATAACGGAGGAAAGAAATGATTAAACCACAACGCAAAGTTCTAGTATTGAGCTTCATAGTCAGCTCAAAAAGTTTTGAGCTATTTAATAATGTAATGGACACCATTGGTGACTATTATATTGAAATTATTAATACCACTGATTATAAAGATTATAAAGAAGTAGTTGTTCGTGCTATTGAAGAAGACGCTTGTCTCTATTTAGAGGCTATGGCTGACTTCTTTGTTAAAGAATGTAATACAAATACACAAGCAGCACGGCTTAATGAATTATCTAAACCAAAGACATCTAGGTCCCTAAATAGAGATACACAACCTGATAGAGACTGGCTTTTAGATGAGGACGAAAAAGCAGTTGAAAAACTAAAAAGTAAATCAACCAGTGCATCTGGACAAGCCCAAGATGCAGTAAAGACTACAATTCCAAAGTCTTTAAGTTTTAATCAAAGTCTTAAAGAACTCGAAGAACTAGGAAGCATGCTTGCTCTTAGTTGGCTTGATGAGTTATTTAAAAAATAAATAATAAAGAAAAGGAGTTAGTTAATTATGTCTAGATTAGTTAGAAACAATGATGGAAAAATTATTAGAATTAGAGTTGAGAATGCGGTAGTATCTTACCCGTATCTAATTGCACCACGCCCAGAAGGACAATTTAAAACTGGTTCTTATGGTGCCGAACTTATTGTATTTGATGAAGAAACTATTTCATTGATTAAGCAATATGTAAGAGAAGTCGCTGATGCAGCAGTAAAATTAGTTTGGAATGATAGAATTCCTGCTACATTAAATCTTCCTTATAGATTAGGTGATGAAGACAACGAGATTGAAGCTGGTGGCTTTGTACTTAAGACTGGGTCTCCTAAGTTTCAACCTAAACTATTAATTCGTGACCCACAAAGTGGACGAGCCCATGAGTTAACTGAAGACGAAATTGGTGAGTTTTATGCTGGTATGATTGCTGATGCAGATGTCACTTTTAAAGCCTATAACTTTAATGGTATTGCTGGTATCACCGCTTACTTAAATGCCATCTGTAAAGTTGGTGAAGGCACACCTATTGCGGCTATGGCTAGCATTGAAGACTCATTTAGTGCACCGTCTGTATTTGATGCAGATCCACAACCTCAACCAGTAAAGCCTGCTAAAGCTACTACAAAACAACAATCAGCAAAAAGCCTTGACGATTTATTAGAAGCAGCTGAACAAAAAGCAACTGAACAAAAAGCAACTGAACAAAAAGCAGCTAAGCCAAAAGGTGCATCTTTAGATGACCTATTACAAGCAGCACCTAAAGGCGGACAAGAATCAGGCCCAAAAGACTCGGTTGTTACTCTTGATGACCTATTAAAATAATTATGGTTTATGCCGCAATAGACCCTAGTTATTCAAGGACTGGTTTATGTATCTTGCATAATGACACATTTATGTTTGTCCCTATTAGTCCAGAAGGTAAAAACCAGTCCTACTCTGATGAAATAACAAGAGCAAGAATAATAGCAGCTGAAGTTTATGGTAGGCTCTCATTCTGTAAAATCTATGATCTAGCCTGTGGTAAGCAACAAGATAAAGCTGCAGTTATTAAACTCTTAATAGAGGAGCCGATGATTTCCTCATTTAAAGCATCTAGTCTTGGTGTTTTATCAGGAGTACTAATTACATCAATTATTAATACAGAGCTTGTTAATGAAATATACACAGTAAACCCTAATACTATTCGTCAACTTAATTCTGCGGTTAGTAATAAAGAAAAAATAACTAAGAAACAATTAAGTCTCAAGGTTGCAAATGAAATACTTGAGTACTTGCAAAGTTTAGGTTTTAAAGTTGTTCTTGAAAAATCTGAAAAGAGAAAAAGAAAACTTAGCCATGATGAAGCAGAAGCATTCCTGTTGCTTCTTCTCCTTCTTAATTATGAACAGTACTTCTCAAAAGAAATATGGACTAAAATTGTTTCTATTCACAAAGGTTATAATAAAAATGTTAAAATTAATAAGTTAAAAATTGAAATGCAGGAGGTAGCCTAACAAATGGCAAATATTAAACTTAAAGAAAATACATCGCTTAGTGCTAATGTTAATCAGTTGTCTAATATGATTACCCAAGCTATTGATTACCAAGTAACAGTCATGCCTATCTTTAAATCAATAGCAGATAGCATCTTAGGTATTCTTAGTCAAGAAAACGAGTTAAATAACTTAGAACCAAAAGACTTAATTAAATTACTAGAAGTCGCAAGCAAAGCTCAAATTGCACCAGTTGAACAGCTAACTAAGTTAGTTCAAGCAGTAACAGCTCTTCAAAACCAAAGTGAACTACAATCTAAAATTGAGGCTCTAGAAAAGGTTGTTGATATCATTAAAACAGAAGCAAAAGCACCAGCTTACGACACTAAACCTTATGATGAACCTCAAACATTAGAAGGCATTTTAGAAGAACTAGACGACTAATAACTATGATTAAAGGGGATTAGCATCATGTTATTTAAGGCAAAAATTACTAAAGATACACTACAAGATGAAGACTTACTCGTTGAGCAGTTTTATATATTTTTAAAAGAGTTTGTAAATGTTAAACTAAAATATGAAGCAGCCTCCACAAAAGAAGATTGCATTCAAGACACAATAATGTTCTTACTACATAAAGCCCGTCAATTATCTGAAGAACAAAAAGAAACTATTAATCTTGAGAAGTACTTTTATAACAGGGCTAATTCCTTTATTTCATCTATATGGCTAAATAGATTTAATAATTATAGAAATAAGGTCGTCCTAGAAAATTCTCTAGAGCGACTTGCTAAATACCCAGAATCATTTAATGCAGAAGTCGCGCTATCTAAAGCATACTATGAAAATAACCAATGTGAAAACGATAAATACTGTCACGATACCATTGATTATACTATTCTAAATCGTATTATTAATAATTATTATATTCCAAAAGATCTGGAACCTCTTGTGTTACAAGTAGTAGAACAAAAACTTAACGCTCTAGGCGTTAGCGGGGATAGATATAAAATTGGTGTCCTGCCTCCTGTTTTGCCAGAGAGCACTAATATTATTGCGCATGCAATTATTGACGAATATATAATTTATGTGAGGGAGGAAAGTGTTGCTTAATCAAGACCCACTATACTCTGCTAATTATAGGTTGACTTCATTAGAACGCGAAGTTCTAACTAAGTTGCTTTTAATGGGCTCTAAGCATACTGGTTTTAAGTTTTCTGCGACTACTTTGCTGCTTCTAAAAGAGTTTGATTTTGATATTAGAAAAATTATCAGGATTGTTCAAGCAGATCTAAAATCTACTTATCCTCTATTCAATCGTAGCTTTTTTAAAAGGTTCTTGATGATTATTAAAGAAGCCATTGTTTTAGTTGCATTAGAAGCAAATATTAATTCAGAAAACCCTAATTCGCTTAGCTCATTAACACAAAAAGAAAAGTTCAAACGTATTGGTATAGATCGGAATATGATCTACCGCGTTGTTAGAAAATACAATATAGACTTGACAGATCAAAGCATGTTGGACCGGATTAAAAATTGTGCTTAAGCCAAATTTTTTTTCTTATTTATACATATAGTTAACCACAATTTAATAGTTTTTACACTATATTATATGAAGATAGTACTAGGAGGAATAATGACTAAACAAGAAACACCATTAGAAGCTTATAATGAACTTATAGACTTATTGTTATTTTTCGTTGAGAGCTTTGGTATACGTAACCCAGAGAAGCAACGAGAAATTGATCAAAGAATACAATTAGTTAGAGAAGCACTAGAAAGAAAAGGAAATGAAAATATGAAAAAGAATTATTTTTACAAAGCAAAAATTAAAAGCACACAAGGCCTTGAAGACCATGATTTTATTCAAGATAACCTTGTGCAAGAATTAAGTACAGGTGAAGTTGACGAAAGAGACATAAATTATAAAATAGAAAAAACAAAAGTCATTTCTGGTGTCAATGGCTTTGTTACAAGCGGGTTAATGAAAGTAAATAACATTATAATAGAAGATTACCACAAGCAAGATTGTTGCGAGCATGTATATGCAGATTTTTCAGCACTAGAAGATACAACGTTTTTTGATGAATTAAAGGGCAGAAATCTAACAGCAGAAGAAGTTGCAAATAATATCGAATTAGTAGAAGGAAATGGTTTTAGAATT
>JAKPKU010000198.1 GCA_029553545.1 Candidatus Cloacimonadota bacterium | reverse complement strand
TCATACAACGATCACTTGCTCTCTGAACCACCAAAGTTCGACAGCTCTGGTAATTCGCACTTATTATAGTCCTTTGAATATTTTAGTAAAGAATTTACTTCTCTACTGCGCAGTATGGAAGTGGAAAAATAATCTAGGGATGTATGTAAAGTGGCTGGATTTGGTAAGGAAAACACAAATCAAGTTACATTAATTATTGAGTAAAAGCCCTGTGGAGGCTTATCGAATCTACTTGTGATGAGCTTGTCGAAGCAGAACCGTCCGTTTTTGAATATGTCATGATAGCGCAATTGGTTCTGAATAATTATCTACTAAATTTCTATCAAATTCTCCCAAAATTATACAGGGGACGACTTCTTGGGGGAGAGTATAGTAAACCGAATACGTATGATAATCGTCTGACATTATAAACTTGCCATCTTGAAAATATACATGGAGAGAAGGAGAATTTTCCATTACATATCTTAGAGTTTCTTCACTGACAGCCGGAAGTAGCTCCGCATATGGTTCAATCTTGACCAGCTTGATGTTTGCTCTCCTTACTTCAATCATGCCTTGCAAAGCTTGTTTATATAAATCAAGAAACTTCCGGTCAAATTCCCCGGGTTGAAATTTATTTTCAATTTTATCTATCGCTATCTTTTTTGTCATCAAAAATTCCATATTTTAGTCGACATCTCTGCAAGTTTTTTGGATCTTGCGGCAACATCATCAAATCCAAACGAGTTATAATTTATTAGCTCTTGTGTAAGTTTGATATCAGACTCCTTGTATATCTCCTTCTTTGATTCAAACGGATTGTTTGAGGCAACTATGTTCTTTACCCCCGAAAGAAGCGTCATGTTTCCAATCTTGGTGACATAATCTTTATGTTTTTCAATCGCTTGATCGCCAAGATATTTCTCCCAATTGCCCAATTCTTCCTTGCTCTTTTTGGTTGTTATTGTTTGAGGCATAATATGTTCCAAGTGAACATCGTCACTATCACTGACTCGCTTTTCTTCAGTGTTGCCAGTAAGTTTATATTCAATAGCTTCAAGCATGCATTTAGCTCTGTCGAGGAATTGCCCATAAAAATCGTGTAAAGGTATTTTTTCTTCAAACTCAGCGTTCGATGGCATTCGTTCGGCCAAATAGACCTTAACTTTATTAACAATATCATCATCACCGAAAGTTGCGAGTTTTGAGAAAATGTCGTCGAGTTCGCTGGTTCGATATTCGCAGATATTTCTTCTTAACATAAATACCTCGATCATTCTGAGAATTTCAAGCATATCTTTCCTTGGAATCTCGCGCTGTAATAAGTTCAAAATAAAAGTGTATGAAGGAAACGATTTAATTCTTTCCAAATTAAATAATTTTTCATTAATCTTTCTATCGTCAAAACTTCGGTTTAAGATTTTCGAATATATCTCAGACGCTTCTCTTAGCTCGTTAATGAATTTGATAGGAGTTATTTTATTTTGCGAAATATTGTCAGTGGGATCTTCGAACTCTTTATATTCAGCCAGAATCTCGGTGTTCATTACATTTTCTATATAAAATTTCTTGAAAGTGTCGGCCAAAAGAGTGAAAGACACTTTTTTGCCCAATCTGCCAGAAATATATTGTCTGAAAAAGTCATCAAGATTTTGGCCATCCATGTTGATAATAATTTTGGTCCACTCGCTTTTAACCTGATCAAGAGTATTTTTATCTATTAGGGAAGCATGTCCAAGCAAAAAGTTTTTAATAATATCTGTAGGACTTAGGCTTAATCCTCTATTGTTAATGGTCTCAAAAAGCTTAAATGCATCTTTGGCTCTGCTGACATCTAGCCGAACAATATTGGTATTGTTAATAATTTTTTCTTTGAATGAATCCAACTCATCATGAGTCATCAAATCTAATTGATCTTTTATGTTCTGATATGCCTCAAGAAGCTTTTTGTTTCTGATCTCGCTGGTTCCATTCTGTTCAACTATCTTCTGAAAATCAGAATTATCCAGGTCTCCCAGAATTATCTTACTGATCGGGTTGCGATTAATATCATTACAAGTTACCAGGTCTTCAATCCTGTTGGCTTCTCTTTGGTCATTTAGCTCTTCATACTTATCTTTTATGGTGTCGAGTATTAATATCAGCGTTGTCATTCTTTGTTGGCCGTCTACCAGTTCGAGCGGGTTAACTCCCGCTGTGTGGCTTTCAGTTAAACAGACAATACTTCCCAGAAAGTGCTTTTCGCCATCGGATAAATTCTGTAAATCATCAAAAAGTTGAATAATTTGCTTTTTTTGCCAAGAATATCGTCTTTGGTAAGGTGGAATTACAAATTGTTCATTGCTACTATGCAATAACTGCGAAACTGTTAAGGGGGTGGTTTTTATGTCCATTTATGCCTTTCTAAATTTTATTTATATTGAATATAATATTATTTTGAAGCTAGAGTTTTAATAGCGATTTCCAATAACCGCTGTTGTATTAGTTATCTTCTCCCCAATCTCTCCCAATAGTTTCCGCCTGAAGCAAAACTAGCTGTGTTGCTCCTTCTTGTTTGTCCGGTGGGTAATCGTACTTTTTCAATAACTTTTTGATATAGATTCTCATTCTGGCTTTTATGGCATCGCGCAAAGTCCAGTCAATTGTGGCATTTTCTCGCATCATCACGACCAACTCTTTGGCAATCTTTTTCAATGTTTCGTCTCCCATCTCTAACTTTGCACTTTCGTTTTCTGCCAAAGCGTCATAAAAAGCAATCTCATCATCAGTCAGCCCGGTTTCCTTGCCCTTCTCAACTTCTCCTCGCAACTCTTTGGCTAAGTTTATTAATTCAGTTATCACTTCTGCTGCTTCAATGGTTCGATTTTGATATTTTATCAAAGTGGCTTCGAGCATTTCTGCAAATGATTTTCCTTTAACAATATTTTTTTTCATCAAACTTCTAATTTCATCATTGAGTAGCTTCTTTAAAATCTCCAAGGCAACATTTTTTCTACCAAGACCTTTTACTTCCTCTAAAAATTCATCGGACAAAATTGATACTTCCGGCTTGTCGAGTCCTGCGGCACTAAATACATCAATTATTTCTCCAGAAGCAATCGAATCAGAAACAATTTGCTTAATCGCCAAATCGTAGTCTTCCTCGGTCGGTCCAGAAACCGGCGAAATTTTTCTTACATATGCTTTCAAGGCTTGGAAAAATCCAACATGATCTTTTATCTCCAGTGCCTTTTCATGAGGTACAGCCAATGCAAAAGCCTTGGAAAGCTCAACAACGGCTTTATTAAACCTCTTTTTAGATTCCTCATTGTCCGGTTCAATCGATAAAACAAAATCCATCGCGTCGCCAAAAAACTTTGTCTTATCTGATTGCTTCATCTTGAAGTATTTTTCATAATCAAACTCGTGAAAAATACCACGCAAAACTTCAAACTTTTCAAGCATCACAGAAACTGCTTTTTCTTGATCAATCGCCGTGTTTTCCTGATCATTTTGTGAATACTCAGCCAATGCTTCTTTCAATTGCGGAGCGATGCCCAAGTAATCGACAATCAATCCACCCGGCTTCTCTTTATAAACTCGGTTGACTCTGGCAATCGCCTGCATCAGGCCATGTCCCTTCATCGGCTTATCTATATACATTGTGTGCATGCTTGGCACATCGAAACCGGTTAGCCACATGTCGCGCACAATCACTAATTTTAGCTCATCTGCTGGATCTTTCATTCTATCAGCCATTTCTCGCAAGAGTTCTTTA
>JAKPKU010000193.1 GCA_029553545.1 Candidatus Cloacimonadota bacterium | reverse complement strand
TTTAATAAAGTAAATACCAGAAGGCATTGCTTTACCATTTTTATCTATACCATTCCAGGACAGTCTGATAGTTTTCTCGTTTGTATATTGGTTAAACAAGTTATTAATCTTCTGTCCTCTAACATTGTAAATATCGACATGAACGTTTTCAGCATTGTTTTTGCTTCTATTAAACTCGATATTGATATTGGGGTTGAATGGGTTAGGATAAGCAGAAATTGAAAGGGTTTTGGGCTTAATAATGGTGTTTTCATCACTATTAACCCAGCCATTGAATTGACCTTGACCACCATAAGCACCCATATCATTTCTTAATGTACCAAATGATGGATATAGAGCATTGCCAGGTGAAGCAGGGTCTTCTTTATCATTGTATTGAGCATCAGGATTACCAGCATCAATACATGGAGAAGAAGCTTGTAATATCCAATCTGAGTATTGAGTAGCTGTTTCATAGCCTGAGCTTGCAGATGGGTTTGCAAACATAGGATCTTGATTGATGTTTCCAGTGTTTGAGTCTGCATTTACCATATTTGAATATGTAGTTTCAAAGAATCCATTTAAGTTTAGGATATCTGATGCACCATAGAAAATGGTATTCATAATGTTTACTGTTGATCCAATATTTAAGATTTGCGCACCAGAGCTTGCAACAGATACATTATTTGCAATAGTATTATTGATAGCATTTAAGGTTGCACTGTTCTTAACTATCAAAGCGCCGGCATTTTGACCTGTGTTATTAGCTATGATGTTATTTTTTAAGTCAACAGTGCTACTTGCAATACCGATAGCACCAGCATTGTTTGACGATTTGTTGTTGGCAAAGAATGAGTTTTTAATTTCAACATTGCTTGTCCCTGAAACATCAATAGCACCAGCAGTTGCAGCACCTGTATTATTTGTAAAGATACAGGAGTTTATCTTTGCATTTGAGTTTACGATCTTTAAAGCAGAAGCATTTGCATTCTTAAATTCACAGTATGTAAACTGATTGTCATTGTCTGAATACTCAAAAGAAATACCTTTCCATTGGCTATCAGAATAGAATTTGATTGGATTGCCTTCAGTTCCATTTGCTTGAATTGTTCCATTGACAAACATTTTCGTATTATCATCAAATACAATTTCTGTGCCTGGTAAGATTTCAAGAATAGCACCATTTGGAATAGTAATATCTCCAATTACGTGATAGATGCCATTGCCTGGATGCCAAGTGCCTTGAGCTAAACCTTGAGCACTGTCTGCATCATAGACTGTTATCATGTTAGTAATTGTAGAGGTATCAGTGTCTGTGCCATCTGATACAGTAAGAGTGACGCTATATGTACCTGGTTCTGTATATGTATATGATGGAGATTGTTCATAAGAGTCGATCACACCGTCATTGTCAAAATCCCATTGCCATTCTAATACGCCACCTTGTGGGAAGGATAAGTCGTTAAAATTAACAGTGAGATCTCTTGTGCCGCTGGTGACATCTGCAGTAAAGAAAGTCATTAAACCAGAAAAACCTGTCTGTGTACCTTGTAGAATTATCTTATCTCCAGACCATGACTGTACAAAAGAAACAGCTTTAATTTCTTGTAAAATCCATGATTGATTTAATGTAAATGAAGCAGAGTATTCTTGAGTTTGTCCTTGAGTTGTAAGGTCGAATGGTTGATCATGATAAGCAATGCCTAAGAATTTGTTACTACCAGTTTCATTGTGTCTTGTAAGTATAGTAACGAGTTTGTTATTAGTTTGAGTTACGTTACCTGTAAGAGTTACGTTTGTGTTTACAATAAGCTGATTATTAGCAAGATTGAGTGTATTTGACATTTCAAGAGGGCTATTTCTGGCAATAATTTGATTGTACTTAGGTAAGTAGCTGTTGTACATGGAACTTCCACCACCACCAACTACATTGACATTTCCATTAAATCTTGCATCAGGAATACCACCTACTCCGTAAAAACTTCCTCTTGAACTATATGCTGGCGAGGATCCACCATACCATAAAATAGGTATGACATTTGGATGCCCGTTATATAACTGTTCCAGCCCCAACTGAGCTGATGGGCAATATGGGCAGCCCGAGGCGGCGAAGACTTCACCAACGAAGTTTGTCGCTGTGGCGCTCAAAGTCCATATGAACAGCATACTGCTGAATATTAGCAGTAATACTTTTTTCATGCTTAACTTCCTTTCTTTTTGGTTCTTTATAAGAATTGCTTCTTTGTTTCATAATTATTTAAAGCTTAATACTTTTTTTGTTTGTGATTGATTGCCTGAACTAACCTTAATGAAGTAAACGCCACTCGGTAAGCTATTCATATTCCAAGTGTAGTCGGCAGTTCCATTATTAATCTGAACTGTTTTCTTATGTACTCTTTGACCTTTTACATTGAATATTTCAAGATTAGCATTTGCTTCTTTTGAGTCGATCTTGATTTGTGCTGCCTGGCTAAATGGGTTAGGGTAAGTGGATAATCTGAGTGAATTATTAATTGGCTTTACGATCTCATCAGTAGCTGTTTCATTACCGAATTCATACATCACTCTGGTGAGCCATTTTTCATTAAGAGAATTATTACTATTCCAGTTCATACCTTCTAAAGAGAATGTTGTATAAATGATTTTCCCCAGTACAAGGCTATTAGAGATACCCATAAACTGGTTATTATTACCATTATTAATGAAGATTGGTGTTGAACTGCTTGATGTAAGCAAAGCTAAGTATTCGGGCTCAATTTGTTTAAATTCTTCAGGTGTTTGTGCAAAAGAGAGATTAAAACCATCACCAGCTGTATAAGCAATACCATTTACACTATTATTGTTCTCCAAAGTACCTGCAACAGCAGCTCCTATTGTAGAAGCGTAGAAATTATTTGTAGCGTCAGATTTAAACGTAGAGTTATCATCTGTCATTGCCCAACCGACACTTGTACCAGCTAAGTAGAGGTTGCCACCTTCAGTAATATATGAGTTTAGATTTGGGATAATAGTATTTGGTACAGTGGTATAGGGATTGTGCATATTCCAAATGATATTGTTATAATTTGAAAAGTTAAAGTTATCAAAATCAAGTACATTCATGTCTGCGATTGCATAGCTCATACCTGTATAGTTGAGTCCTTCAAGATAAGCTGTTTCTGTGCTTTTTACTCCATCATCGTCAATCATGAGAATGTCAGCACTTGGGGTTAGGAAGTTGAAAGGTATCTTAACATCAGGCATACCATCAACTGTTACATTGAAGTAAAATAGGGCAGAGCCTTCTCCATTTGGCATCACAGATGGGTGAAAAGAGAAGTATTGTCCAGCTTCGACTGTATGGTCAGATTCATCAGAATAGCAGTTGCTGTGGTCACAATAAGTCAACATCCAATTATTAGGTAGATAAGTTGGCAGTACATTTATACTAAAACTTATTATTGCATTAGCGCCAAAAGCTGTGTTCATAACATCAATATAAGGCATTTCAAAGAATTCAGAATTACTTATTGCATAGCGAGGTGGTTGACTAACAAGTCTTAATTTGTTAAAAGGAACAGGGTTAGTTGAGGCTGCTTGTAGAATTTTATCTTCATTATCTCGTATTAAAGCAACAATTTTTAAGTTATTTACATTCCATGATTGATCCAAGTCAATGACTTTGCTAAGCTGAAGTAATGCTCCATCACTTGTAAAGTTAATCTGATCTGAAGCGGTTTTTCTTACAACGTTATTTACACCAGAGACATTATCTTCTACAACAAGGTACTGTAAGGTGAGATTAGGCATAACATTTTCATCGAGTGCATCAATTACAGAACATGTGATAGTGTGGGATTGAGTATTAAAAGCGAGATTGCTAATAAACATTGCTGCTGGGTCATATAAATGTTTGCTAATTTGTGCTTTAAAAGGGTTTCCATCATTTAAATGAGCTTTAGCACTCTTAATCTTAAGATCTCTGTTGAAGTAAGCCGAAGGGAAAGTGTTGACATTATAATTATTGATTATAGCTTGAGTATCGGAGTTTCCTAAGGGATTAGAATTTGGATAATACCTTAAAATAATAGCTTCATCATCAGGGTAATCCGCATCAGTTGCTGCAATACCATTATTTAATGCAGTATTTTCTTCATCAACAAATACTTCCCACACATTAGTTTTTGGGAAGTAAGGCCAGTTTTGTGCGAGTAATGGCAAGCTCAGGATGGTTAAACTTGCTATTAATAGGATTGTTCGTTTCATATTACCTCTTTTCATATTTAAAAGTTTGTTGAAAGTTCTAAGCGTATACCTTCAAAAGGCGTTTGATATTTGCAAACACCATTTCTACAGACCTTACCGCCTTTTTCTTTACCAGCAAATATCTTTAATTCGGAATGATCGCCAATATTAGTCTTTAATTCGCCGCCTACCCATGTCTCACTTTTATCGTCATTAAACTCAAACTCAGAGATAATTGAGAAAGCAAACAAGTCATTTAGCTTGATATCAGCTTGAATAAAAGGTTGTTGTAAAGTGATTTCATCTTCGCCGTGGGTTTGTTGTTTAACGCCCCATTTGCCCTTGACTGTTAATGGAAAAGCAAAGCTATAAAAATCAAATGTCACACCAGGGTGCATTTCTTTTTCCCAGCTGTTTGCAGGTTGGTTTTTGGTTTCGATTTGTTCATATTCAGCTTGTATACCGTAATCATCAGCATTATACTTATACTCAGCAAAAGCGTTCGCAAAGCGAATCTTAAAGTTTTCATTCCATGCTTCAGAGTAATGCATATTAATTTCATTTGAGAAGTTTGGAGAATAGCTTATATCGCCGCTCAGTCCTTCTTCTGTCTTGATGTTTGCAATACTGGAAAGTAATTGGTCATAGTGGTTTAAAGCTGGCAAATCAGACATATTATAATTAAAGCTATAATACTTTTTATATCCAATATTTAGTGTAATTTTATCTAAGAATAAGCTATTGGAATTGTAGAAAGCATGTCCACGATGTGTTTTTGGCACATTATGTTCATATCTAATCTCTGCATACTCTGTGCTAATACTTAGTAAATTGTTTAAAAAAGAACCTCTTCCAGAATAAATATTTCTATGATTATAAGCGAGATAGCTCATAGTAGCTTCTTTTTGTTTATATTGAGTAATGCCAGCGCCAAGTTTTAGACCAGGTAAAGCGTTCACTTCAGCATCTACACCAGTGACTATATCATTTTTAAAAATTTGTTGTTCAGTAATATCATTTCTAAGAGCACCATAGACTATTTTTAGGTTAACATATTCTGGTGTATAACGTATCAGAGCGCCATCGAGCCTCTTGTCTCTATCATTATCTTTATCGTTCCAAGCTCTAAGAGTAATACCAGAGCCAAAAGCTTCTTCGATAGTACCAGCTTGCAAAAAGTACTGATCTTTATCGTAGGATAAAAATCTCTCATCCCACTGATAAGATATTTGTGAAGGACGTAGCTCATCAATTGCTTCATATTGATTGTACTTTGGTAAATTAGCTTTAAAACTCATGCCAAAAGTTAAGTTATTATAATTAACATTTAGATTTAGTTCATCATTAAAGTAATTCTTTAAAGAATCTTCAGCTACTCTATATATGTATTTTGCTTGATTATCGCCAGAGATACTAAAATAGTCTTGAGCATTTAGTGTAATAAAAGATAGAATTAATAAAGCAAAAACCAAAGACGTTTTATTTAATTGCATTATTTAGTTCCTTTCAAAACCTTGTCTATTTCTGTTGCTAATTTATTTTCATCCCCTGGAACATAGCCATTGTGATGAAAGACTATTTCACCTTTTTGGTTAATAAGATAAGTCTCAGGTATTTCTTTTACGTTGAAAGCCTTTTGAATACTTCTATTACCGTCAATGACAGTGGTCATATTAAGTTTAAGGCTTTTCACTGTCTTAATAACTTTGTCTTTTGCTCTTGGGCTATCAGAAGAAACAGCAATGAATGTAACATTAGGATATTTATCTGCTAATTGATTATAAGCAGGGAGTGATTTCATACAAGGTGCACAAAATGTTGCCCAAAAGTCCAGTACAATAGGTCCCTTAGCCAATAGTTTATCTGTACTTATTTTTTTACCATTGATGTCTTCAAAGGTCATGTTTTGAATCTTCTTTGTTTGGGCAAATAGGCTCATACTTAACACTAATAGTGCTACAATAAAAATAGTCTTTTTCATTTTATCTCCTTGTATTTAGTGGCATTTCGATTGCATTATACACTCTATCGGTTTCTGGGTTAATTGCATCAAAGCTTACATTTTTTTGAACCCAGATAACTAAGTAAGTGTCATCATCAAGTGTATTGGTGAAGTTGATAGTGAAGTCAATTGAATTATTTATGTCTTTGTCTGATAAATCTACCATAGCTCTTGCACGCACGACGTTTTTTGCCAATTCATGTGTAATCAAATGAGCTTTATCTGTCTCTTTTTCGTAAATGGCTAAACGTAGGTAAGTATTTTCAAAACTCATATTAGAATGTGTATTAATTTTTACCGATCCTGTAACCTTATTTGATTCTTTATTAAAGCTAATATTATCAAATGATATGTCTGCATCAGAGCTAATGATATTGTTTATAACCGTCTGATACTGGTCGATTTGAGTTTGACCTGCACCGCTTATTTGTGTTGTTCCTTGAAACAAAACTGTTGGTGCTGTTATACCATAGTAAGGTGTTGAGTTTAAATCACTTAGTGTTAATTGGTCACCGACATGGTAGTTTAGCATAATCATCTGTTGTGGTATATTAGCATAAATAGCGTCAAGTGCATGTTCAACATCAGGGCAATTTGAGCACCAGAGTGCAGTTAAAACCTCTACTAATGCGACTTGCTTTGCTTGTGGTTGAATATTAGGGTTTTCTTGATCGCCATACCAATAATATGTATTACCGATCTTTTTTGCATAATCTTCCCATTGTGTATCGACATTTAGATCCTCATCAAAAATGTGTATACTATATTTAAGGCTGCTTTCATCAAGCAATGTAACTTCAAATTGAACGTTATTAGACCATTCTTGATTATAAAAAGCTCTGCTTTCATCTTTGTCTATGCCATTGTTCATATAATTGTCTGCATAAAACGCCATGATACTATTTGTATCATGTGAAATAAGTGCGTTTTGAGTTGTAGATGTAAATGTGCTGATAAAGTCTTCAACCTTGATTACAACTAAATAATCTTGATCAAATCTATCGCATGCGACAAATAGAAGCAAAATACTCAAAAGTGTGATTGATAGAAGAAATCGTTTCATTAATTTTCTCCCTCAATTATAGATTCAGGGATTAGAGATAGCTTGTCTAATACCATACCTTTAGTGATCAATTCTGGGAATACTATTGGTTCATTTTGTCCTGGTATATATAATAAGTAAAGCGGTACGCCTGCTTTATTGAATTTCTTTAACCAAGCATGGATAATAGGGTCTTTACGTGTGTAATCACCAGCAAAGAGAGTCACCCCTTTATTTACAAAAGCATCTTCGATTTCTTTTGTCCATAAAACAGTTGTTTCATTTGTTTTGCATGTCATACACCATTCAGCTGAAAAGTCTACAAACACGGGCTTTCCTTCATCGATAAGGGCATATACTGCTTCTTCTGAAAAAGTCTTCCATAGTCCATCTGCATGAGCTGCTTCTGCTGAATTTACTGAATCTGCTTCTTTGAATTGTAATAAGAAATAAGCACCGAAAACAACTACTAATACAGCGATTATGGTCATTACCCATTGTTTTGCTTTTGAGTATTGAGGTTTTACAAAAGTACCATATAGCCATGATGCTAAAGCTAAAACTACGGTGAAGAATAGTACTCTAATAAGATTTGACCCACCGAGCTGAGTGTATACTACATTGAGCAACCATACAGATGTAGCCAATAATAAGAATCCCATTGCTTCTTTGAAGATGTTCATCCAATTACCTGGTTTTGGTAAGATTTTGATTGATGAAGGGAAAATACCAATCATCAAGAAAGGCATTGCTAAGCCCAAACCAATTGCCAAGAATATTGCAAGAATAATAAATGGAGGCTGGCTAAAAGCGAAACCAAGCGCTGTGCCAAGGAATGGGGCTGTGCAAGGAGTAGCAAGAATAACTGCAAAGATACCACTTAAAAATGAGCCAGAAAAACCAGTTTTACCTGAAGCTTGATATGCTACATTCATGCCAGGAGCTTGGAATATCAGCACATCAAACATTGACAGAGCAAATACAAACATCACGCTGTATAGTACGATCACAAAAGTTGGGTTTTGGAATTGAAATCCCCAACCTACAAGCTCGCCAGAGAGTTTAATTAAAATAACTATTGTACTCAATATTAGAAATGATAACAATATGCCAAAGGTATAGGCTAATGAATGTTTGAAAATATCTTTTTTATCTTGATGGCTTTGCTTTACTATGCTTAAAGCTTTGATAGATAGTACTGGCAAGACGCAGGGCATTACATTAAGTATTATACCGCCAATAAATGCCAATAAAATGAATTTTAAAATAGACATTACATCAATATCTGTGCTATCGCCAGCAATCATATTAATGTTTAAAGGTATTCTTTCTTCTTCTGGCAGCAAGCATGTGCCTTCTTCATTGCAAAATTGGTAGCCAACTAACATTTCAAGTTCATGTGAACCCTCTGTAAGGCTACTTGTTGAGCTGATTTCAGCATTTAAAACTACTTCGCCATAATAAACATCATTACCAAACTCATCTTGCTTGTCACTTTGTGGATAGGTAATCCCAGTAACTGTTAAACCAGAATCTTCATCAAAATCAACATATAAATAGTCTTCTTGTTTTGTGCAGTGTTGATTCTCTGGTATCGTAATCTTCACTTTTACTTGTGCTGTTTCTCCCTGTTTCAGGTCGAGAGTTTGTGGCTCGACAATTATTGTTTGTGAAAACAAGGTGAAGACAAAAAGCATTAATAGTAAACTAAAGGTAATTTTCTTTAACATTTCTCCTCCATAATAGTGATTTGATATAATATAAGCAAGATGAATGCCTAAATCAACTTTTATTTAGAAAATTACTAAAATTACTATTTTTGCCTTGTATAAAGAGTAAAAAGTTAAAAAAAACTATTGTTTATATTCTACTAAATAATCAGCTATCCATTTTTGAGCAATTGTAGTGATACAAAATATAACACTTATTGTTCTAGGATAATAAATGCTTGCGCAATGTCTTTCAAATGGGTCAAACTAATTTGCACCACTTTTATCTTATTCTCTGCAAAGAATTCTTTTACTTTATTGAATACCTGTACAACAGGCTTATTATCATCATCATTAATAATTGAAATATCTGTCCAAGCCATACCATCAATCCAGCCAGTACCCATACCCTTGAATACGGCTTCTTTTGCTGCAAAACGAGCAGCGTAACTCTGATATGGCTTGGGCTTTTTATCACAAAGTGCAATTTCTTCAGCACTAAAAACCCGCTTCTTGAAGTTTTCTGAACGCTCAATAGCCTGCTTTACACGCTCAACTTCAATTATATCAATGCCTATTCCAAAAATTGCCATTTATTTAAAATATATAGTTGAAAATAAAAATATTATCTATTCTTCAACACTTTAAGCATATCATCTGTCATGCTCTTCAGATCGTATTCATGTTTCCAACCCCATTCATCACGTGCCGCTGAGTCATCCATACTATTGGGCCATGAATCAGCAATTGCTTGTCTGACAGGGTCAACATTATAGCTTATTTCAAACTCTGGTATATGCTTTTTGATTTCTTTTGCTATTTCTTTCGGGGTAAAGTTCATTGCAGTAACATTAAAACAATTTCTATGAATGAGGCGAGCTGGGTCTGCCTCCATAACATCAATAGCTGCTCTAATAGCATCTGGCATATACATCATATCAAGCGAGGTGTCTTCGCTCAAAAAACAGCTGTAATTCTTTTGCTTAATTGCATCATAATAAATATGCACAGCGTAGTCGGTTGTCCCGCCACCAGGGGCAGTAACATTTGAAATAATACCTGGATAACGTACGCCACGTGCATCTACACCGAATCTTTTATAGTAATAATCGCATAATAATTCGCCTGCAACCTTTGTAACACCATATATCGTTGTTGGACGCTGAATTGTATCTTGTGGTGTTTTATCTTTTGGTGTACTTGGTCCAAATGCACCGATTGAGCTCGGTGTAAAGATCGCACAGTTATATTCTCTTGATATTTCAAGTAGGTTTACTAAGCCTCCCATATTAATTTTCCAAGATAACTGTGGGTCTGCTTCTCCGCGTGCAGATAAAAGAGCTACTAAATTATAAATTGTATCAACTTTATGTTCTTTAATTGTTTTTACAATAGAATCTGTATCCAAAACATCAAGCTTGTAAAATGGCCCGTCTTGTAGTATTTCTGCATTCAACTCTGTATTTAGATCTGCTGCCACTACATTGTTTTTACCATACTTATTTCTTAAAGCAGGTACTAACTCTGAACCAATCTGACCCGCTGCACCAATTACCAAGATGTTTTTCACAATAGCCTCCATATAATATTATTATTTTATTTTTAAATTTTATTTTTATTAAAATTTGTCAAATGAAATTATTGAAAATCGGAATAAGGCTATTAAATAAAGATCAATAAGACAAATAATCAAAGTCAAACAATAACCTCAACTCATTTTTTCTTTACTAATAGGTTGAGTTGGTATCCCTTGTATGTCATTTTTGAAATTGACGAAGAATTATTTTAAAGATTTTTGATAATAAAGCACATCATTTTTTATCTCTTCAAAATTCATAATAAATCTCCTTTGCATTCTCTTTAGATTCCTATAAGATTACCGTTCATTCTCCAAGATAGTAAGGGGAATCCAAGAGGAATCACATGGATATATAATTGATAAATAGTCATATACAATATTGAAGAGGATATTAGTAAAAATAGACCAGATAACAGAATTATTTGCTCCATTTTTGGTGCCAAATTTAATAGTTAAATGAGGGAGTTTTCAAGTTGATTTTTAAAACAATTACAAATCTGAAGTAATGTATTGATAAAAAGTGAGTTAATCATGAGTCATACATTGATAAATATATGTTTGTATGATAAAAAAAGGAAAAAGATTGACAAAAGCTAAAAAAAAGTAAAAATTGTTTGCTATACTTTAATCTTTTAATTATCTTTTAATAAACGATAAATATGGAGGATAAAAATGATCGCATTACGTTCTATGTATTATTGCAAAAGATGCAAGAATTTAGTTGAAGTAACATCTGTAGGTGGTGGTGAACTTGTATGCTGCGGAGAACCTATGATTTTATTAAAATCAAATACTGAAGATGCTGCTAATGAAAAACACGTGCCAGTTGTTGAAGCAATTGAAAATGGTATCAGAGTAACTGTTGGTAGTGTAGAGCACCCAATGGTAACAGAACACTTTATTGAATTTATTGAAGTGTTGACAAAAGATGGTGTATATCGTAAAGAACTCAAGCCAGGAATGAAGCCAGTCGCAGAGTTTTGTATTAAACTTGAAGACGTCATTGAAGTCAGAGAGTTCTGTAATTTGCATATGTTATGGAGTAATAAAAAATAAAAAGGAGATAAAATGTCTGAATTTAAAAATAGTAAAACAGCTCAAAATTTAATGAAAGCTTTTGCAGGAGAATCACAAGCAAGAACTCGTTACACTTATTATGCAAGTGCAGCTAAAAAAGAAGGATTTTTGCAGATTGCAAATATCTTCTTAGAGACAGCAGAAAACGAGAAAGAGCACGCAAAAGTCTTTTATAAAA
>JAKPKU010000164.1 GCA_029553545.1 Candidatus Cloacimonadota bacterium | reverse complement strand
AAGGGGTAAGAATATCAAAAACCCCCTAAAAGGACATAAAAGCATGTAATGAGCTAATCATAGAAGATAAAACCACTACCCCCGTGAGATAGAGTGAACATAAAAAGTAGCAATGAGAATACAAAAAGAAGAGGGGTTAGGTTATGAAAAAGTCTTAAGTCATTTAGGATTTAGGAATTAGGATTTAGGATTGAAACCGTTTAATAAGTAGAGTGAGTAGAGTATGTAGAGTGAGGGGGAATCCTTTATTTTCAGATGTTTGTATGGGTAGATGGGTAGCTAAACATCCAACCCTCCAGCCTTCCGCCCTTTCTAACCCTCTGTCTTTCTCTGCGTTCTCTGCGGTCTCTGCGAGAGAAAAATAATCATTTAGGAATTAGGAATTAGGATTGAAAGAAATGTTACAACAAATTTATACTGTGACATAAGCGGTCTTGCTGCTCTATAATAAACTAAAGAAAGGAGCAGACAAATGACAAAAAGACCAAGAAGAAACCATGGAGCAGTACCTAAAACAAAGATTATTTTAGAAGCAATTATAAGGGGTTCAGGCATTAGTGGAATTATCAGGATGGTTTTAGGTGCATCTGAACCAGATTGCAGAGTGGAAAAGGCACCTGGAATATTCAATGAAGGAAATTCCTCAGGCAAAGAACCGAATGTTAAAAAACTCTATTCCAAAATCGGGCAACTTGCCATGGAAAACGATTTTTTGGCGATTGCGCTCGGGCGTATAGGCGATTCGGGCGTCACGAGATGCTAAATATGGAGCATCCGTTGCCTACAGCAAAACAGTATCACATCTAAGCCTCTTAAAAACTGTTGGATGCTTTATGAAAAGACTTGACCAGTTCATATGTTTTTTATAAATATCTTAATATAATTGGAGTCAATGTGATAAAAAAACCATCAATAAGTTTTGTAGTGCCCACATATAAAAGGGATCAATATGTAAAAAACCTCATTCTATCAATACAGGAAACTACGCCAGAAAACATCTATGAGATTATAATAGTATCCTCGGATGAAGCAGATTCTGAAAAGATAAAGTGGTTAGAAAAACAAGATAATACAAAGATATATATGCCAGATGTTCGTTCGGGTAGTAGAAAAAGGAGTTTAGCGTTTTATTACAATCTCGGTATTTCCAAGGCAGAGAATGACTGGATTTTTCCTTTAAATGATGCCATGGCGCTTAAGGGTTTCTGGTACGAAAATTTTGTAGATACTATCTCAAAGCCAGAAAATTCCAATGCCGGTGTAATAATTGTTGCAACTCATCTTGCGAACCCTGAGCTTGGTCATAGAGTTGCATTACAGGGAAGGACAAAAAAAGGTCAAGGCGAATGGAAGGATCTCTATCTTACCGATTTTAACATTGTTAAAAGAGAGGTATTCGAAACAACTGGCGGTTACGATGAAAATATCGACTGGTATGGAAGAGGCTTAGACTTTGGCTTGGCTGTTTCTTTCTTGACAGATAAAGAAATTATTGTGGATGAGAGAATAAGGTTGGATCATTTTCTTGCTCAGGAACATCGCCTGGAGAGCCTAAGCGATCCTTCGCAGGGTTTTCTGTATGTAAAACAAAAATGGGACAAATGGTGTCAAAAAAATAATGCTTCTTATGATTGGATTCTTTTTGATAATACTCCAGTTGGTGTACGAAATAATTCAAATCAGTCTATGCAGCATGCTATTAGTCTGCGTGGTAAAAACAAAAAAATTAAGGGGCTAAAACTTGTAGAGAAAGCACTGATCGATGATCCGTTCTTCTTGGACCTTAATTATCTTTATGCGCAATTACTTATTGACATTGGACGATTTGATGATGCTGAAAAACAGCTTAAAAGAGTCATAGCATTGTATGGCCACCACACGTATGCACAAAATGACCTTGGTGTTATTTATCAGAAAAGAGACGACACAGAACATGCGTTAGAACGATTTAAAATCGCACTTTCGATCGATAATAAAAACTATGGCGCCATTAAGAATTTATTAAATTTGTTAGTTAGTATAAAAAGAGAGGCAGACGCAAAAAATATAGCTAATACGCTTTTGATGCATCACCCCATGGATCAAAAGATTTATGAACTTACGAAAAATTTTGTTTCAGAAATGCAGAAAGAAGTTTCATTATTTGTTAGAAATATTAATCCAACTACTATCTCTCGCCATGATGATATTCTTGGTTGGGCAGAAGATTGCCTCACAAAAAAAGGGCATCTTGAAAATCCAATATTGTTCGAAAAATCTGATGATCCAGTCGTAAAGCAGGGTTATATCTTAAGAAATGAAGTTGCAGAAAGGTTTAAAAATTGCTTGCAAAGATTAAAAGATATTCGGATTCTTATTCATGTACCTCCACTACATGTATCTCCTGGAGGTTATTCTCTTTTTTCGAATATGCTTCAAGGTTTTCAGCACATAGGCATACAAGCGCAAGCGCTTGACTGGAATCAGTCAATAGAACAAAGCCTTAATGACTTTAAACCCACAGTCTTTATTACGAGCGATCATGACTTATACATTTCAAGAATTGACCGGAATGCATTGAAAAAATACAGAGATAAACAAATGATGAAATTTGGTCTAACCGCTTCTCCTGATAGGTATAACAATATTCCTTTGACCTCAAGGCTTGAGTGGGCAGCACAACATGGTGTTGATTTTTATTACAGTTTTCATGCTGCTGAATATATTGCGGTCAAAGATGATTTCAAACCTTTCTTTGAACATGGATATGATATATTTAGTATTGAGTTTGGCGCAAATCCGGCAATCCATTATCCTGTTCCTAATATTTTAAAAGATATTGATTATGTTCTTCTTGCATCTTCAAACTGGGATAAAATTAAACGGTATAAAGCATACCTTAGTGAAATATTTTCAACTTTTAAAGGCTTTATAGATGGACCGGGTTGGGGATTCACAAAAGATACCCAGGGGTTATCAAAAGACCGTTATATTTATGGACGGGCGAAAATTGGATTGAACCTGCATCTTGATGTGCAGGTTGTGGAACCAAGCGAACTTAACGAAAGAACATATATACTTGCTGCCTGCGGAGTTCCCCAACTAATAGATAATCCAAACTTGTTGCCCTTACGTTTCGATGAACAAGGCTTTTTTATTGCACAAAATCCTAAAGAGTATTTGGAACTTTTCCAATACATATTGCATAATCGAGAAGATGCAACGAGAAAAGCCCTTATTGGGCAAAAAGAAGTATTTGAAAAACACACTTGGTATCATCGAACTGAAAAATTCAGCCTTGAATTGTATGATAACCTTTTTTCTCAAACCAGTGAGATAAGTTCAGGTCGGGCAAACAAAAACGAAACATATGTTTTGAGGCAAGATCAGGGCTTGCTTAATTGTGACGAAAATGAGAATCTTGAAAATAACATGCACAATGATTTAAAAGGTGTTAAAGACGATTACTTCCTTGATATTATACGTAAAACAGGAAAATGGAATGAAAAAGAACCGCTCAGACTCCATCTTGGGTGTGGAGAGCAATACCTTGAGGGTTATATAAACATAGATTATCCCCAGGGTCAGCATAATGTGATGAAGATAAAGGCTGACCTTTTTACAGATATTTTACAGCTTTATTTTCTATCTGAAAGCATTGACGAAATCAGATTGCACCATGTTTTTGAGCATTTTAACCGTGTTACAGCAATTGCCCTACTTATAAAATGGCATTCTTGGCTTAAAGTGGGTGGCATTTTACACATTGAAACACCTGATATTATGGGGAGTGCAAAAACACTACTTTCTGACATGAGTTTTAAAACAAAAATGGGTGTTATAAGACACCTTGTAGGTGATCAAGCTGATGGTTGGGCTTATCATATTGAACAATGGTTTCCCGAACGATATGTACATACTTTGACATTGTTGGGATTTAAGGATATCAAAACACGTTCGTTTTCATGGACGGGGGATCCATATCTTTCCAATGTTGAAGTGACCGCAAGAAAAGCCGAAAAAATAGAGCTTCAGAGGCAGATTAATGCAGCCGAAAAGATTCTTTCTTACAGTATGGTTGCAGATGTTGAAAAACCAACTCACCAGATATGGGTTGGGCAACTTAAAGAGATATTGCTTAATGATGTTTATCAAGATAGAGCGGCATTCAAAGACAATATGGAAAGTGTCAAAAGGATAGAAGATTTATTTAGTTCATTCAAATCTGATATACCTTTTGATGTGATTTCCAATTTTAACCAAATAAACCGTGACCAGTGGGTAATTGATAGAGCATCTTCAATTCCTGCAGGTTCTTTTGTGATTGATGTAGGGGCAGGGACGTGCCCATACCGGTCTTTGTTTGATCACTGCGTTTATATAACACATGATTTCAAAAGATATGAAGGTGTTAAACTTGGTGGAGCTTATGAATATGGACAAATAAATTATGAATCAGATATAAAAAACATTCCTGTTTCTGACAATTTCTTTGATGTAGTCCTTTGTACCGAAGTGTTGGAACATGTTCCGGAACCGTCTGAAGCAATAAGGGAAATGACAAGGATATTAAAGCCAGGTGGAAGATTGTTAGTTACTGCCCCACTTGGCTCGGGGTTGCATCAAATGCCTTACCATTATTATGGAGGTTTTACGCCAGAATGGTATAAGTATTTTTTCCCAAAATATGGCTTAAAAATTGTTGATATTACCCCTAATGCTGGGTTTTTGAAACTGCTTGCCCAGGAATGTATGCGCTTAACTTGGATGATGTCAAAGAATCACGAATATTTTCGTGGTAAAGGCGATTTTATTCATAAGCTATTTGGAGAATTGATACCTCAATTTCTTTTTAGCTTGAAGGAGGATAATGTTGTATTTTATCAACATACAATAGGATACCACGTAGAGGCTGTCAAGGAAGCTTCTATACATGACAATGAGGCGTTTCATATGCATAAAACATCCGAGAGTATAAAAGATGATGCAACAATAACAAAAGATTCAATTAAAGTTTCGGAAGGAAAAACTTATCAAACTAAAGGGATTACTTTCAGCAAAGATAGAGCTATGCAGCTTGAATGTACTATAAGGTCTTTCATGGCATATTGTCAGGATGTTGACATGATTGATCTTATTGTGTTTTACAAAGCATCCAATAATAATTACGAAAGTCAATATGGTGAACTGAAAAAAGAATATCCCAACGTTGTTTTTATAAAGGAGAATTATTTCAAGGATGATCTTGTCAATTTGATTTCGGAATACAAGAAAGTCCTTTTTCTTGTTGATGACAACATTTTTGTGCGTGAGTTCTATTTAAGAGATATGGCTCAAGCGTTGGATGATCATCCAGAATCGCTTGGTTTTTCTATGCGATTGGGCAAAAATACTAACTATTGTTATATGCTCAGCAAACCTCAGGCTTATCCGTTATTCAAGGAGATCGATAACAATGTTTTGTTATATGAATGGTTGTCTGCAGAGTGCGACTTTGGGTACCCCCTTGAATTATCAAGCTCTTTATACCGGACTGAAGATATTTTGCCATTTATAAAACAACTTGATTTTGTTAACCCAAATACACTCGAAGCGCTTATGGATGCAAATAAAATGGTATATGCTCAGAGTAAGGGTAAGTTATTGTGTTTTGAACAATCTGTTACATTTTGTAATCCTGTAAATGTGGTGCAAAATGTTTTTAAAAACAGACATGGTGGCACTGAGACATATTCTCCTGAAAGACTTTCGAGACTGTTTGATGATGGTTATCGCATAGATGCACAGATGTTTATGAATTTTGTCCCAAATTCTTGCCATCAGGAAAAGGCATTAGAATTCATCAATAGGTATACTGGCGAAAGGCTAAGCATGGAAGGCGATGGATTTCCTCTTGTTTCCATAATGATTCTAAACTACAGCAGACTCAATGATATAAAAATGTGTCTTGATTCTATAAAAAGAAACACACCTGAAAGACATGAGATCATTGTTGTTGATAATGCCTCTAATGATGGTTCAATAGAATACCTTCGGACAGTGCCTGAGATTGTCCTTGTGGAGAATAAGGAAAATATTGGTTGTCCTCCCGCGAGAGCACAGATGATGTCTTTAGCAAGGGGTGACTATGTTGTGTTTTTGGACAATGACACCATTGTTTCAAAAGGTTGGATTGCAAAATTTATATCTCACATGAGAAATAACCCTCAAATTGGTATTTTGGGACCTAGGTCCAATTATGTGTCCGGTCCTCAAATCGTTAAAGATGTCTCGTATAAGAATGTCGGTGAATTTGAAGCCTTTGCAGATAGGTTTTCAGAGGAACATAAAGGTCAACTGACCCCGACCAACAGGCTTATTGGATTTTGTATGTTTATCGATAGAGGTGTAATTGAAAAAATCGGGTCAATCGATGCATCCTTTGGTAAATTTGGCTTTGAAGACGATGATTATACATGGCGAGCATATGTTGCTGGATTCAGACCCGCTATTGCCCATGATGTATTTATCCATCACACAGGGGGACCGCAAGGGTCGGGAAATAAGGAATACAATATACTTCTTTTAAATGCATGGGATATATTTAAAAAGAAATGGGATTTACCAGAGCATTTAAAATATGGCGAATATTTTGATTTTAATAAAATAGTATCCCGAGGATTTGATAAAAAAAGACATTATATTGAGCTTTCCGATCCTGAATCAGTTATGAACCTTGTTTATAATAAAAAAAATCAAATTCCCATTATGGTTGAATACTATTATAAACAGGCAATAAAAATGAAGGAAAATGATGATATTGACAATGCGCTCGATAAACTCGAACTGGTTTCTCGAATTGACCCTTTGTATGCAGAAACTTACAACGATATGGGAGTATTGCATTATATAAAGGGGGACAAAGACAAAGCCATTGACCTTTTAAAAAAGGCTATCGAGTTAGACCCGAAAAAAACAGATGCATTAAAGAACATAGCAGATATCATGCTTGAATCGGGGAACATAGAAGAGGCAATAAAATATTATGGCATTGTTCTTGAAGAAGAAAGGGATGATATAGATACCCTGCTTATAATGGGTAGCCTTTGTTTGCAGAATGGTCAGTTGGATGATGCACTCATGTTCATTGAAAGGGTTCTTGTTGTTGACCCAGACAATGCATCGGCAAAGGAGATTATGCAAAAAATCAAGCATATATCATAATTTTTAGCAAATTCCTGTTAGGTCTTTTTTGCATGATATTAAGCAGGAATGGCAATATGATTAATTGTATTTGATGGACAAAGATATGGATCGAATGAAAATTAAAAATAAAATTTTAGAGACTAAAAGGATTCTTAACCAAATAATGTCGGATGATATATTTTTTGAGAGTGTTATTAAAGTGGCAAATGCATGTATTGATTCAATAAAAAATGGAAAAAGTTGAAGATGTTATACTGATGCAGGAGTAGAAAATAAATGTGAAACTTTAGTTAATAAATCCATCGAATTGTCGATAATATTTTTAAGGGGATTTGTGTTGTGGACGCATCTTATATAGAAGATTATATTGAATTGACCAGAAAGGCATTGGATGAGCATGACCCTGATAAATTCATAGATTTGCTTATGCA
>JAKPKU010000151.1 GCA_029553545.1 Candidatus Cloacimonadota bacterium | reverse complement strand
ACAAAAAGATCTTGACAAATAGACTAAAGAAAATTTAAATTGTAATCAAAGTCAATATAGAAGTGAAATATAAGAAAAAAAATCTTGTATTACTTTGAAAACAAAGGGTTGGAACTTTACACCAACATTTGGGACTTAACTTAAAAAAACAGAAAAATAGGAGATTAAAAAATGAAAATTAAAGAGTATTACTCTAAAAGTTTAAGCAGACAGTTCCTTTTCCCCGTAATAAGTGCTACTGTAATCATTCTGGCACTACTTGTACTCATCTCTGCTATCTCTGCTATTAATGCGCGGAATCATGTCTTTGAAATGGAAACATCTTCTGCTTTAGAACGTACCAAAGAAGTAAATGAAATTATAACACAATTAATTGAAGAAACCCAGATTTTTGCTGAAATGGCAAGTAAGAATATTGATGTTTTAAATGGTCTAAAAAATAGCAATTTTGATCAAATAAAAAGCTTTATTAACACACAAATGGGATATGAGAATTTTTATGAATCTGTATTTATCGCGAATAATGAAGGTGTACTTGTCGGCAATGCAGATGAAAGTGCACTTGGTATGTCTGTCACCTCTTATGATGCATGGAAAGCAATTGCTGAGAACGGACAAGAAAATCATATTGACAAAGTTCCAAGCAGTTCACCTATAACAGGTAATCCAATTATCTTAGTTAGTGATAGAATACAAGATGAATATGGAAACTTCCTCGGTATTTCATGCTATATTATTGACTTGTATAAATTTGCTGAAGCTTATGTCAACCATTATAAAATTGCTGGAGATGGATACTTTTATGTAATAGACTCCTTAACTCATATTGTGATGCACCCTCGTAAAGAGCTAATATTAAACCCAGATTATTTTGAGCTCCCATTTAATAGAAACGCTACCGATAGCAAAGAAGATTTTGGCATCATGAGATATACCTTTGAAGGTGATAATAAGACCCTTACCTATGCTAAAGTTAAAGACCTCAACTGGGTATTAATTGCATCAATGTACGACAGAGACCTTAATAGAGTTGGTAATAAAATTAGTTATATCATAGTTATTATATCATTTTTCATTTTACTTATATTTACGTTCTTGCTTACATACTTAATGAAGAATAAAATCTCTACCCCTATCTCAAGAATCCTTATCGGTTTAGAAAAGATTGCCAATAATGATTATACAGATCCTGCAGGTAAAGACCTAACAAGCAGAACCGATGAAATAGGAATGTTGACCCAAGCATATGAGAAGATTAGAATTCAAGTATCTGCTACCATTAAAGAAATAATTGATGATATTTCAGTACTCAATACCAAGAGCCAAGACTTAGGAAACACAGCAGAAGAGCTTGTCAATAATTCAAATAATATGAACACCCAATCGCAACTCGTCTCTGCTTCATCTGAACAGATTAGCTCAAATGCCAATGTGATTGCTACAGCTGCAGAGCAAGCAAGCACCTCGGTGGCAACTGTAGCTGCAGCGACTGAAGAAATGGCGACTAATATTGCTCAAGTTTCTATAGTAGCAAAAAACACTACTGATAATGTTAATAAGGCTGTTGTAGATATTAGCAAGCTCAATAATAATATGGTGACAGCTGGTGGATCTATTGACGAATTGGTGCATGAAATCACAGGCGTTGTCTCAGCGATCGAAGAGATGAATGCTACTATTGCAGAGATTGCTAAAAACACTCAACATGCATCTGACATCTCTCTCAAGGCTTCAAAAGAGGCAGACATCGCCAACTCCGTCATGGCTGAGATGCAAAAATCCTCTGCTGAAATCGGTAAAATCGTCAAGCTTATCACCGATATCGCAGATCAAACAAATATGCTTGCT
>JAKPKU010000109.1 GCA_029553545.1 Candidatus Cloacimonadota bacterium | reverse complement strand
GTGGGTTGTCTGATTAAATCTATTGTTTCTTTACTCAGAGTATAAGACTTATTTTTAGTTAAATCATACTTTTGATAAACGTAGATAGAGACAATATTTATCAGTATGACAATAGTAAAAAGGAGTATTCTTTGTATGTATTTATCTGATTTAGTGGTATTTGTCATAATAATTTAATTACTCCTTTTCCCTTTTAAATACTCAATTGAAATAAAAAGAAACACAAATACTAAACTTATAAAATAGACTAAGACACGAGTATCTATCACGCCTTTGCTTAGATTTGAATACTGCCACGTAATGCTCAAATATTGAAAAACTGGCAATAGTAAATTTGGTATGTAGATAAGTGCATATTCCAAAGAGAAAAACATCAGTGAAATGACAAAACTCAATATGAAAGCGGCTATTTGATTGGAGCTGAGAGTTGAACATAATATGCCAATTGATGCGTATACAGCGCCGATCATAAACAAACCTAAATAGGCACAAAAGATCAGCCCATAATCGACATTTTGTCCCAAAAAGGCAATGGTAAGAAAGTTGGGTATGGTTAGACTTAAGCTAATTAAAATCACTATTAATGCAAAGAGATATTTGCCAATTACTATTTCCCCGATCTTTATTGGTAGAGTTAATAATGTTTCTAAAGTACCTGTATTTCTCTCTTTTGCAATCAACCCCATAGAAATAACAGGAATATATACAAGCCAGACGAGTTTGATACTGAAAAAGAGACCATTTAAACTTGCATTTCCTGTAGAGAATAGAGGCATAATAAAGAACCAAGTATTAATCAAAGTAAAGACTATCAATGTTATATATGCAGTAGGGCTTTTAAAGAACGAAAGTAGCTCTCTTTTGGCAATTAACCTAATATTTCTCATTCATCTCCCCCATTTACTTCTTGTGTAATTATGTCACCAAGAGTTAAATTGTGAAACACATCTTCAAGAGTTTTTTGTTGATATTTTAGACCAATAATAGTTGCACCTTTGTTAGTGATGTATTTTGACAAATCGATTCTTGTATCTTTGCTTGCTGTCGTTTCACATACGAGTAAAATACTGTTTTCTTTAATGCTAAACTCTTGAATAACCATTTTAGGAAAATGACGTATTAGCTCTTCTTCAGTGACACTTATCTTTGTAAATTCGATCCTAATAGACTGCTTATTTTGATAACTGTTGAGCAGTTTTTTAGCAGGAGAATCGGCAACAATTAGTCCATTGTGAATGATAATAATCTTATCACAAATTGCTTGAATCTCTTGCAGGATATGGCTTGAGAGTATGATTGTTTTGTCTTTGCCTAACTCTTGTATTAGTGAGCGAATCTCAACTATTTGATTGGGATCAAGCCCATTGGTTGGTTCATCTAAGATCAGAATAGGTGGGTCGTGAATAATGGCTTGTGCCAATCCAACACGCTGTTTAAAGCCTTTTGACAAAGTAGATATCTGCTGATTTAGCCTTCCATGCAAGCCACATTTACGAGTAACCAATTTAAGCTTTTCTTTGAATTCTTCACCTTCAATATTCCGTATCTGGCAGATGAATCTTAAGTATTCATAAATGGTCATTTCAGAGTATAAGGGGTTCAATTCAGATAAATAACCAATTTGTTCTTTTATTAGCTCTGGAGCAGACTCAATATCTGTATTGTTTACAAACACTTTTCCACTTGTTGCTTTGTTAAAACCAGCAATGATTTTTAGAGTAGTTGACTTTCCTGCACCATTTGGTCCCAAAAAACCAGTTATCTCGCCCTCGTTTACTTCAAAACTAATGCCTTTTACTGCTTCTAAGCTCCCATATGTTTTTAAAAGTGATTCTATTTTTATCATTATTATCCTCTGCAGTAATATTTTTGTTTAGCTATTTTTTGTCAAATAATATTTCTTTTGTTATTGTTTTTTTTCTTAAAAAGTGAAGAGAAAATTCGACCTCAGTTTAGGGATTGGAAATATTCATGCTGAGCCTGTTATCAAATTTTCAAATAACAAATCAAGCAATAATCATACCTTAAAATGGAGATCATAAAAAACATCTTTTTCTGCCTCATAAAATTCATAATAAATCTCCTTTACTTTCCCTTTAGATTCCT
>JAKPKU010000099.1 GCA_029553545.1 Candidatus Cloacimonadota bacterium | reverse complement strand
GAAAAACGTCCTAAATCAGTTGTAATCCACTTTCTCCCTAATTTTTCTGCTACTGCTGCTGTAGTGCCACTGCCACAGAAAAAGTCGGCTACCAAATCGCCTTCGTTGCTACTGGCCTTTATAATGCGTTCTAAAAGTGCTTCGGGCTTTTGTGTTTGATAGTTCTGATATTCAATAGCCATCGAATTTATCACATCAATATCATTCCAGAAATCGCTTATATAAACTCCTTTTGCCTCCCACTCATAATACTTCAATTCTGGGACGCCTTTAGAATTCCAGTAAATTTTGCCTTCCTTGTCAAGTTCTTCAAGTTCACTATGCTTTTTTAACCAATGCATACCACTTTTACCCCTTGATGAAACATCAACACCACGCCAAGGTCGGCCTGATTCACCATCATTGGTTTTTCCACTTGCCATTAATGGAACGGTTCTAAAAACACCTTTATCATCCTTTTTATTATAGTGTTCTTTAGATGATTCTGAATATTCGCCAAATTGTGGATTGAAAATTAAATTATCAGATTTTGAGTAAAAAAGAATAAAGTCTTGGCTATTTCTGAATTGTTTATTAACGTTCGAAGCAATGGCAGATCTCTTCCAAGAAATTTGATTTCGGAAGTTTCCAAAAATATCATCTAAAATGATCCTTAAATGTGACATCACTCTGTAGTCGATATGCACATAAATACTACCATCGTTAGAGAGTAAATTATGCATCAATTTTAGACGATCATACATCATCGATAGATAGGATGAAATTCCCTTTCCCCAAGTATCACGATAAGCTATTTCTTCTATGATACTTTGTGATTTCACTACACTTTCACCACCGATATTTATCGAGTATGAAAAATCTGAACCAACGGCAAAAGGTGGGTCAATGTAGATGAGTTTTAAACCACCTTCTTTTTCTATTTCATCACGCATAGGGCCATTGGCCAATGATGAAAGTATCAATTTATTATCGCCCCAAATCAATTTGTTTGTCCAGCCTTTGAGTTGTCGCCCACGGGTGTCAAACATTTCAAACATATCGCCTTGCTTCTTTTCTTCTTTTCGTGGCTCGTCTATATGCTCAACGCTATGAAAGGGCAGGGCTACATTGGTAACATCTTCTTTTCTTCCGTTCCAAAACAGGAATACATCTTCTTCATCAGCAAATAGTTTGTAGATGTATTCTTTGGGCAGTTTTTCACCTGCCTTTATCAGTTCAATGATTCTGTTTTTATCAGTATCGTTCAAGTTCATAATGCCATTTCTTTATCCTCTACATTAAATATTTCAATTAGGTCTTGGAATGATTTCAGGTTTTGCTTTACCTCATCCCATTTTTCCTGCTTTACATACACAGGAGTGTACGTGTATTCGCTTTGAGCTTTGTTAATGTCTTTGCACCAAGTTACCAG
>JAKPKU010000081.1 GCA_029553545.1 Candidatus Cloacimonadota bacterium | reverse complement strand
ATGGTAGAAAGAATAAAAACTTTTTTTGGAGGCAAAGTAGATTACATCATCCTCGATCTGCAAGTGTTTATCTAGACTTTTCGTTGCTACGACTAAATATTCTTTTCCTAACAAATAAACTATCTTTTCATCTTGTAAATGAATGAATTGTTGTTTGTTTTTATTGTTTTTCATAATTCTTTTGGTTAGCCACTCGCGATGGCGATCAAGAAAAGTTAGTACCTCTTGTTCATGCATATGTAAGGGGCAACTGATAGTAATTCTATTTTGTTCATCGATTTTTAAATTGATGTTTTTGATTCGTTTTTTAGTTATCGTAACGAAGTATTCTTCTTGATTGATTTTGATTTTAATCATTGTATCTTCCTCTATTTAATCATCAGCGATTAATCTTTTTCCTTGGCGGTGTTCTAAGAAACTATAATAGTGGCCTTTACCGATAATGATATGGTCAACTATTTCAATATCAACAGCTTTTCCTGTTGCAACAATCTTCTTTGTCATTAAGGTGTCATTACTACTCGAAGTAGGGTCTCCACTTGGATGATTCTGAGAGACAATCACAAAACTAGCGGATAATTTTAAAGCCCATTTGAAGATATCTTTGGGATTAAAAACAGCGGTATTGACTGTACCAATGGAAATCGTTCGTTGTTCTATTACTTCGCTTTTCACGTTTAAATATAAACAAACTAAATGTTCTTGAGACAATGTGCTCATATTCGCCTGTAAATAATGATAGGCATCTTGTGGCGAAGATATGACTTGATGTTTACTTTGATTAGAGTTTATCCGTTTTCCTAGTTCGATTGCAGCGAGCAACATAATCGCTTTCGCCGTTCCTATTCCGGTAATCTTCGTTAATTCTTTAATCGTCACTTCATTAAAGTTTTGTATACCTTTAAGAGTAATGAGTAATCTACTTGCGACTTCAACAACCGATACACCTTTAGTTCCGGTTGTCAGTAAAATCGCTAATAATTCCTGATTAGATAGAGCTTTAGCTCCATATTTAACTAGCCGTTCTCGGGGGCGTTCTTCTATAGGCATTTCTTTCAAAGTATATTTCATAGTTTCCCTCTTTACCAAAATATAAATAACTATATTTATATATTAGGGAAGAGTTCATTTTTTTACTTTAAAAAAGACTTATTATCTAAGTCCTTTTCGAAAATTTTCAAATCTTTGTAAGATATCGAGTTGCAATTCATCTAAATAAAGGAGTGCTTTTTCAGCTATTTCTTCAGGAATAGAAAAGTACGCTTCAGCAATCGAACCAGTAATCGCAGCAATTGTATCTGCATCTCCACCGATACTAATGGCATTTCGAATGGCATCTTCAAAACTATTTGCTTCTAAGAAAGCAACAATCGCTTGAGGAACAGTTCCTTGACAACTTGAATCAAATTCATAAGTTGGTCTTATTTCATCTAAGGTAAAGTTAAGCGGATAATAGTTGTGACGAATGTAATCTCTAATCTCGGTTTGTGTTTTACCCGAACGAGCTAAAAAGATTGCACTAGCAACTGCTTCTGCTCCTTTAATTCCTTCAATATTATTATGCGTTGTTTCAGTAACAGCTCTACTATATTTTTTAACATCAGCTAGTGAAGTAGCAATATAAGCAACTGGACTGATTCGCATTGCTGCACCATTACCATAACTATCGTATGGTTTTGGTCGATC
>JAKPKU010000064.1 GCA_029553545.1 Candidatus Cloacimonadota bacterium | reverse complement strand
GAACTTTGTTTAGGAAAGTCGCTCCGTGAAGTGATAGACAATTTAGAGACGCCAGAAAACACTATATAAGCAAGGAGAAATTGTGGTAAAGAAATACAGATTACAGGAGGTAAGACTTGCCATTTTATACAGAACCAACAGAAGCCGAATGTTTTGAAGCAGAGCAAGAGCTTTTATTTGATGTTCGCTTTCGGCAAATGGACAGAGAAATTAGAAAAATGATGGAAGAGGACAAGCTAAAAAGTGCCAAAAACACCGAACAACAAGTTCAACCTGACTAAAGCAGGTTAAGCGAATGTTGCGATTATAAGCTAAAGTATGGATAAATAAAGGAGAAAAGAAATGAATGTATTGAGCTTATGTGATGGAATGTCATGTGGTCAAATAGCTTTAGAGAGAGCTGGAATTAAAGTAAATAAGTATTTTGCAAGTGAAATTAAAGATATTGCAATTAAAGTTACAAGAGATAATTATCCAAACACAATACATATAGGTAGTGTTACAGAAGTTAGTTACAAAGACGGAATATTACACACAGAGAATGGAGACTTCAAAACAGATATTGATATTGTTATATTTGGCAGCCCTTGCCAGACATTTTCAATCGCTATGAAAACAGAACTAAGGGTTGGATTAGAAAATGAAGAAAAATCAGGTTTATTTTTAGAATGTTACAGGGTTTTAAAAGAAGTTAATCCAAAATATTTTTTAATGGAAAATGTAGCAAGAATGAAAAAAGATGACGAAGAATTTATAACAAAGTTGATGAGGGTAAAGCCTATAAGAATTAATAGTAGATTAGTATCACCACAACTAAGAGATAGGCTATATTGGACTAATATTCCTGATGTAACAACTCCAGAAGATAAAGGAATTACCTTGCAAAGCATTTTAACAAGTGGCTATACAGACAGAGAAAAAGCAAGAGCTTTGTTGGTAAGCGATAGCAGACCACTAACCACAAAGTCAAAGATGATACATAGATATAGTACAGGGTTTACAACATTGGTTTGGGAAGAGAAAAATAATGATGAAAGCGTAAGATACATGAACCAAGTTGAATTAGAGAGATGTCAAACAGTACCAGAAGGATATACGAAATGCTTGACAAGAAATGAAGCCGCTAATGTATTGGGTGATGGTTGGACGGTTGATGTAATTGCTCACATATTCAAAGGAATAAAAAACACCGAACACCTGCATCAACCTGACTAAGCAGGTTAAGTAAATGTTACGATTATAAGGGAGATAAAATGCAATATCTTGGTGGTAAAAGCAAAATAC
>JAKPKU010000057.1 GCA_029553545.1 Candidatus Cloacimonadota bacterium | reverse complement strand
CAAATCGTAGGCATTAATATTTTAATACCTTGTATCGCCCTTTATTTTCTCCAAGGATTATCTATCGTTGGATTCTTCTTTGGAAAACTACTCATAAATTCAAAAATGCTGCTTATAATCGGTATCTTGACCTTACTTATCAATCCATATTTGATTATATTGCTCGCATTTATTGGTTTGGTCGATAGTTGGGCTGACTTAAGAAAATTAAACAAAATGGAGAAAACTCATGAAAATAATACTTATTGAAAATGTTGATAGAGTTGGCACAGCTGGCTCTGTTATAAATGTAAAAGATGGTTTTGCTCGCAATTACTTAATCCCAAAGAAACTTGCAATTCTAGCAACCGCTGGTAATATTAAAAAAGTAGAAGCAATCAAAGCTGATGCTGAAGAAAAACAGAATGTGCTTATTGCTCAATACAAAGAAAATGCTGCTAAAATAGCAAACCTTTCAGCTGAATTCACAAGAAAAGCAGATGAAAACGGGCATTTATTTGGCTCTGTTTCTGAAAATGATATTGTTAATTACTTGCTTGAAAATGGACTAACTGTTCACAAAAGTCACATTGTGATTGCTGAAACTTTAAAAGAAGTTGGCGAATTTTCAGTTAAAGTAAGCTTTACACAAGACATCGTTGCTGATCTTAAAATTGTTATTAATAAAGAATAAGATACGGTGCAAAACCGTATCTTTTTTACTATAATACCCTTATAATAAAAAAGGAGATTTTTATGGCAAAGGAACACTTACAATTTAAAAGCATACTAAACCTAATAAGTGGAATAATCGTACTTTTATTAGCTTTTATTGCACCAAACTACATACTTAATATGTTTAAACCTGAAGTTGTTGATGCATTAATTTCTGCAAATCAAACCATGACAGCTTTTGCTTTGTTTTTCATAACTCTCGTTGTTGTGTTTATCTCAGGTTTATTGATTGCATTTATTAATAAAAACCAAGATAAAATTGCTCTCAAACTTATTGGCATCATTGGTCTAGTAATAATGGCAGCAGCTCCATCTTTGGTAACTTTAGTAGACAGCTCTTTCGAAACCTTAGGTATTATGTATTTTATAGCGTTGATAGTAGCGGTCGGCTCATGGGCAGGCTATGCTTTAATAGTAAGCTTTATCCATAAAGTCAGACGTTCTCAATGAAAAATCTCTGCAGTTCTGCCTACCAGCTTGTCTATGATATTGCCAGGAGAAGTGGCTTGTATGAGTTTGCTCATATTACTTTAACATGGTCGTCAATAGTTGGGAAAATTATGGCTGAACGCTCGTCTATCGTGAAATTGGATCATTCTACATTGTTTGTAAAGACGGCTAACCATGCTTGGATGCAAGAATTTGTTCTCAATAAAGACCATATTCTTCAGTTATTTCACGAAAAAGATATTAATTTTGTAAAGGACATTGTATTCTTTGTATGAAAAAGCATATTAAAATAGCGCCATCTCTTTTGTCTTGCGACTTTGGTAGGATAAAAGAAGAGATTGCCCTCATAGAGTCTACTGATGCTGCAATACTGCATTTAGATGTGATGGACGGGCATTTTGTTCCTAATCTCACCTTTGGTGCTCCAATAATTAAGTATATCAAAAAGTATGCTAAATTGCCTTTGGATGTGCACTTGATGGTCACCAATCCAAATGATTATGTCGAGCCTTTGGCAGAGATTGGGGTGGATTATCTTTCTTTTCATACAGAAACGGAGTACCATGCAGACCGCCTTATTCATCATATTAAGAATAATA
>JAKPKU010000051.1 GCA_029553545.1 Candidatus Cloacimonadota bacterium | reverse complement strand
TGTTAATTATGTTTGTGTTTATTTTTATAATAGGCTTAATGCAAGCAGATCTTGTTGAAAGACATTTATTAACCTTGTCAAAAAACAACAAAGTTGCCATTGGGATATCACCTAAAATGTGGAACATCCAGGCAATGGACGAAGATGCCCTACAGCAAGCGTCTGTATTGTTTACCCGATTAGATGCTTCTTATGGCATTGATAAGTTTTTGAGTGACCAAAACGGAGAAGAGTCCATTTCAGCACACTATCAGTATACCGTTTCGTGTGATATTGACCAGCTTTATCATAATTATCATAATTTAAAAAAACAATACATACAGGATATTTATGGGAATAGTGTTTATTTTTTTGCCACTGATAGCCTATCCACACGGTATTATTTTGAAGAGAATAAACAGTCGTCAATAGAAGAAGATTTGCCAATTAAAGTTATTAAAAAAGACATATTTGCTTATGGATCAGCAAAATCTGCAAGATTAAATACAGCATTTGATATGGCTTTTGAACAAGCTTTGCTTGAATATTCGAAATACAAGGGGCAAGGGGTAAAAACCCTTAAAAAGAATAGTAATCAAGAATCGCAACACATTATGGAAAGCAGCGCAGTAAACACAATTAATCAATTAGAGTTCTCAAAAGTGCAAATTGATGTAATACACAATGCCACAGTCCTCGAATTCCAAGTTAATGTAGAATTACGAAAGGCAAGATGAAATGGAAAAAATAGTTATCATACCTTCTCGCTATGCATCAAGAAGATTAGAAGCTAAAGCACTTGCAATGATCGGTGATAAATCTTTGATTCAAAGAGTCTATGAAGCAGTAAAGCAAACAGAGCTCTTTGATAAAATCATCGTTGCAACCGATCATTCAATAATTTTTGACGAAGTTATCAGGTTTGGTGGCAATGTTATGATGACCTCAGATCAGCATCAAACAGGCTCAGATCGTATTGCAGAAATCTGCGAGCATGTTGAGTGTGATATTGTCGTAAATGTGCAGGGAGATGAACCATTTATTAGCAAAGAGCCCTTGCAAGCCTTGTTGAAGGCATTTGACGACCCAAATGTACAAGTTGCCTCTCTCATGTGTCCAATCACAAGTCCTGAAGAGATAGATAATCCAAATAAGGTTAAAGTTGTGGTAAATAACAATTCAGAAGCACTGTACTTTTCACGCTCGCCCATACCGTATAAACGTAATGAGGTAGAAGGACTGAAGATATTTAAACATATCGGTGTTTATGCATATAAACGTGATACTTTATTGAAGTTTGTAGCTACTCCACAGACACCTTATGAAAAAGCAGAAAGCTTAGAACAGCTCCGTTTTTTAGAAAATGGTATCCCCATCAAGATGGTTGAAAGTTGCTATCAAGGCATAGGTATCGACACCTTGGAAGACCTTGAAAAGGCAAGAGATTATATAAAACAAAACTACGAAAGAAAAACCTATTAATAAAAGAGGAATAAATGTCAATCAAATACACAATCCCACGCGGTACATTCGACGTCTTACCAAAAGATAGCTATAAATGGGAAATGATCGAAACAAAATTTAGGCACGTTGCCAATCGATTTGGCTATAAAGAGATAATCACACCAATCTTTGAGCATGCAGAAGTCTTTGAGCGCTCTGTTGGAGATACATCTGATATTGTACAAAAAGAAATGTACCGTTTTACAGACAGAAAAGGGCGTGTCTTTGCCTTAAGACCAGAAGGGACAGCCCCAGTAATTCGCAGCTATGTGGAAAATAACCTCGGGCAAGATAACTCACCAACAAAGCTTTTTTATATAGGACCAATGTTTCGCTATGATAGACCACAAGCAGGAAGATCACGCCAGTTTTCTCAATATGGTATCGAGTGTATTGGTAGTAATAATCCATATTATGATGCGGAAGTGATTCAATTATTTTATATATTCTTAAAAGATATAGGCTTGCAAAACTTCTCAGTTGAAGTAAATAGCGTTGGATGTGCTACATGTTCAGAGTCTTATAATCAGGCATTGACAGAGTATTTCACCCCACATCTTGAAGAATTATGTGGCGATTGTAAAAATAGAATTAATAAAAACCCCAGACGACTGCTCGATTGCAAAGTCCACTCTTGCAAAGCTATCGCAGAACATGCACCGCTGATGCTTGATTATCTTGATGAAGAATGCCAAAACCACTTTGCTCAAGTACAATACTATCTCAAGCTCATGAAAGTGCCATTTGTGGTCAATTCTCGTATTGTCAGAGGGCTGGACTATTATACAAATACTGCTTTTGAGTTTATAAATAATAATTTAGGTGCACAAAATGCACTCGGTGGCGGTGGAAGATATAATAAGCTTGTCGAGCAATTTGGCGGAAAACCTACTCCTGGTATCGGCTTTGCTGGCGGGCTGACACGCTTGCTTATCTCAATGGAGAATGAAAACTTGCTGTCCGACATTGAACCTGCACCTACTATTTATTTCATTGCTGTTGGCGAAGAAGCAACACTTTTAGCCATAGATATGATAGGCTGGATGCGTAAAAACTTTATTCATGTCGAGTTTTTCCCTGATAAAGGCTCTCTAAAAGCACAATTAAAAAATGCTAATCGACTCAATGCACGCTTAGCCATTATTATCGGGGAAGATGAGCTGAAAAGAAATGTCTTTTTGCAAAAAGACTTGCAAACAGGTGAGCAAATTGAGTTTAATTTGGAAAGCTTTGAAGAATTGTATTTGAGTTAAATCTTTTGGTTATTTGTAGAAAGTCTTACTGTTTGTAAAAAAAATAATCGCCTCTAAACCCGCTTGTAATAGGCATCTGCTGGTTTAGGTGAAAATAGTTTTCAAAAAACACCATTTTGTAAGCCCTATATATAGAGGGTGATGTTTTTTTTATCATAATTCAGCTTTATTCTTTTATAGGTTATTTTGGTTGATTAGGCAACAAGCTCACAGCGATATATTAGCAAAGAGGAAGAGAAGATGGTTTAACGACAACCTTTGCTAATTATAAATATGGCATAATATATTTTATTATATACCTTAAAAACCTCATTTAACCAGTCTTTTTATATTTTTATTAAAAAACAAAACTTTTTCTTGACACTACAAGAATTATTCTAATAATTTGCATTTATATTGTGTTTAATAATAAATTCCTATTATAGAGGAGAATATATATGGAAAGTCGAATTAAAGAACATCCCATTGTGTCAGTAGTCGAAAGAGAGGAGATTGTATTTTATTGGCAAAAACAGCCAATGAAAGCCAAAAAAGGAGAGATGCTCGCCTCAGCTTTGATAGCAAACGGGATAAAGGTTTTTGGTCATCATCATAAGGATGGCTCTGCTCAAGGTATCTTTTGTGCCAATGGGCAGTGTTCAAAATGTATGGTTATCGCAAATGGTATGCCTGTCAAATCGTGTATGACAGAAGTCAAAGCGAATATGATAGTCGAAAGTGCTGAAGGTTTGCCAGAACTACCAAATACTAATGAAGGTTTTATTGTACAAGATATCGAAGAGTTGGAAACTGATGTGCTGATCATTGGTGGCGGTCCCTCAGGGCTTGCTGCAGCAATTCAATTGGGAGAGCATAAAATTAAGGCTCTATTGATAGACGACAAGACAGAGCTTGGGGGAAAGCTTGTTTTGCAAACACATAAGTTCTTTGGCTCTGTGGCAGATTCTTTTGCAGGAACGAGAGGTAATGATATCGGCAAGAAGTTGGCAGAAACTGTGCAAAACCTTGACACGGTGGATGTTTGGACTAATTCAACGGCATTATTTGTCTTTAAAGATAAAAAAGTCGGTATCTTAAAAGATGGTGTTTATAAGATAGTACAACCAAAAGTGATACTCAACGCAGCAGGAGCGAGAGAGAAGTTTTTGAGATTCGCTGGTAATACTTTGGCTAACATATATGGAGCTGGTGCCTTTCAAACTCTGGTCAATCGCGACTTGATCAAAGCCTCCAATCGTCTGTTTATTATTGGCGGTGGCAATGTCGGCTTGATTGCTGGATATCATGCACTACAAGCAGGAATCGAAGTGGTCGGCTTGGCAGAAGCAATGAATAAATGCGGCGGATATAAAGTGCATGCTGATAAGCTAAAGCGTTTGGGCGTGCCGATTTACACTTCACACACTATTCTTTCAGCAAATGGTGATGAGAGTGTGAGCTCTGTTACTATTGCTGAAGTGGACGATAAATTTAATGTTATTCCTGGCACAGAAAAGAGCTTTGCTTGCGATACTCTCTTGATAGCGGTTGGACTCGACTCTATCAAAGAATTTACAGAAGAAGCAGAAACTGCTGGTATCAAAGTCTTTTCTGCAGGCGATGCCTTAGAAATAGCCGAGGCTTCGTCAGCTATGTTTAATGGAAAGATTATCGGTTTAAAGATCGCGCAAGAGATGGGCGCACCCGTAGATGAGGTGCCACAAGAATGGTATGATAAGGCAGCAATATTAAAGTCTCACCCAGGTGCTATTTTACCCTATCAAAAAATCGAAGCCACAGAGGGTGTGCGCCCAATAATACACTGTCTGCAAGAGATCCCCTGCAATCCCTGTACCAGCGTTTGCCCTACTCAATCAATTGTCATCGAGGGTAGCTCGATTATGGGACAGCCTCAATATACGGGTACTTGCATTGGCTGTGGTAAATGTTTATTTATCTGTCCAGGCTTGGCAATAAGCCTGGTTGACTATAGAAAAGATGCTGGCAACCCCCTTGTTTCTCTGCCATATGAGATTACAAATATGGCTGTTAAAGTTGGCGATATGCTGGACATAGTTGATATTGATGCAAATGATTTAGGTAAGTTTGAGGTGATATCTGTAACAAATAATCCCGCCAATAAAACGCAGATGGTTAAAGTTCAGATGCCAAAAGATTTAGCAAAGAAAGCTATCTCTTTTAAAGTGCAAGATGAGAACATTACAAAGCCGCTTGCAGAGGCAATTATCCCAGAAAAATTAGAAGATAATACTATGGTTTGCCTCTGTGAAAGAGTGAGTGTGGCTGATGTGAAAAAGTGGATAAAGCGTGGTGTGACCGATATCAATCAATTAAAAGCTATCACTCGTATCGGTATGGGTCCATGCGGTGCTAAGACTTGCGATGTGACTTTACGCCAGATATTCCGTCAAGAGGGCATTCCCGTTGAACAGATCATCGCTAATACACGCCGTCCTGTCTTTGTAGAAGCATCATTTGAGATGTTTGCAGATGGAAAGAAATAGGGGGTAAAGATGAGTAAAATATATGATGTAATTATTATCGGTGCGGGCTCTATAGGCGTTCCAGCAGCAATGAATCTTGCTAAAGCAGGCTTGCAGGTCTTATGTCTCGAAGAATTACCTTCGCCTGGACAAAAAAATAATAAAAAGGCAATAGGCGGTGTACGTGCTTCTCATTCAGATTTTGGCAAAATCAAGCTCTGCCAAAGAAGTATTGAGATCCTCTCAAACTGGAAAGAAAAGTATGGAGAAGATATCGGCTGGCATCAAGGCGGATATAGCTATGTGGCTTATACAAAAGAAGATGAGAAGTTTTTAAAAGACTTGATGCAGGTGCAAATCAGCTATGGATTGAATATCAAATGGCTGAGCCCAGAAGAGTATCAAGAACTCGTCCCTGGCATTAATATGGAGGGCTTACGCGGTGCGACATTTACACCAGAAGATGGAAACTGCTCTCCATTACTGACGATAAATGCCATTTATTTTAAGAGCCTTGATTTTGGTGCTGAGTATCGTTTTAATGAAAAAGTAGAAGACTTTGTCGTTGTGGATGGGCATATCACAGAAGTTAAGACAGATAAAGGCAGTTACTCTGCAAAGCAGTTTATTAATGCTTCTGGCAATAATGCACGCAATTTGTCGGCTCTGCTTGGCTTGAATTGCCGAGTAATACCTGATTGCCATGAAGGTGGTATTACAGAGCCTGTCAAGCGTTTCTTTGAACCCATGGTTGTCGATATGCGCCCCGATGTCGGTTCTAAGAATTACTATTTTTATCAGAATCACGAAGGGCAAGTGGTCTTTTGCATTACACCAGACCCGCCAATTTTAGGTACAGATAGTGATGCTACTTCAGAGTTTTTGCCTATGTGCTCACGCCGAATGGTTAAACTCTTTCCAAAGCTAAAGAATCTCAAGATTAGAAGACAATGGCGCGGTCAATATCCGATGACGCCAGACGGGTTCCCTATTATTGGTAGGCTAAAAGAGTATCCTAATCTCATTCAGGCAGCCGGGATGTGCGGACAAGGCTTTATGCTGGGACCTGGCTTAGGTGAATTGCTTACGCGTATAGTGCTCAATACACTGTCAACAGACGACTTGCACATTCTTGAATCATTTGACCCCTATCGCAGCTTCTTTGGCATGGAACAGTTTACATAGATAATTTTTCATAGAAAAGAGACAGAGCTCTCAATCGAGAGCTCATTTTTATGTTTGCTTTTTTATACTGATTTGTTTATACTATAATAAAGTAATTATTATAAGGAAGGAATCATGAAAAACAAAGTAAGTATTAATGTCGGCGGCATGTCGTGTGCAGCATGCTCTTCTGCTATTGATAGAGCGCTGAATAAAAAAGATGGCGTCGAGCAGGTAGCTGTTAATTTGGCTACCAATAAGGCAAATGTAGTTTTTGATACAAGCTTGATTTCTCTGGAAGAAATAGAAAAAGTGATAGAGAATACAGGTTATGAAGTCTTGAAAGAACAAACAAATAAAGAGTTGGAAGACAAAGAAAACTTCTATCTCGAAGATAAACGCAATATGATAATCGGCTGGGCAATCTCTATTCCCACAATGATAATCATGTATTTGCAGATGGCGCATATTATTCCTCACAATATTCTTTGGTTAAGAATAATTAATATGGTTTTGACCTTTGCATTGATGGCGGGTCCTGCACGAAAAGCCTTTATTTCTGCATTTAAGAGCCTAATTCACGGACATAGTAATATGGATGTATTGATCGCTCTCGGCTCGGGTGCAGCATTTGTAACAGGTTTTTTTGGTTCCAAAATGGGTGAACATAGCTTTGTTGAAATTGCGGGTATGATACTGGCAATTCACCTGACAGGTCGCTTTATCGAAAGACGTGCTAAGGGCAAAACCTCGTCCGCTATTAGAAAACTGATGGAAATGGGCGCTAAGTACGCCAATATTGAAAAAGATGGTGCGACGATTCAAGTAGCTGTTGAAGACCTCGAAATAGATGATATCATGCTCGTCAAACCTGGCGAAAAAATACCTACAGATGGTATTGTGACAGAAGGTACGACCTATATTGATGAATCAATGGCGACTGGCGAATCTGTGCCTGTAAAAAAGAAGGTTGGAGATGCTGTGATAGGTGCAACCATTAACGGCAATGGCTCAATTCGTGTGCGGGTGAGCAAACTGGGTAAAGACACTTTCCTCTCACAAATGATCCAATTGGTAGACGAGGCACAGACAACGAAAGTCCCTATCCAAGCCTTTGCTGATAAGATTACAGGCATCTTCGTACCAACCGTGATAGCCTTGGCTATTGTGACCTTTTTGGTGCACTTTTTCTTTCCAGGGATAATGGACTTTATCTTAAGAATTATTCCCTTTGCACATAGGTTTCACAATGGTGATATGAGCCCCTTGATTCAAGCACTCTTTGCTTCAATCTCAGTGCTGGTAATCGCTTGTCCATGTGCACTCGGTCTGGCGACTCCAACAGCGATTATGGCTGGCATTGGCTTGGGCGCTCAAAGTGGTATCCTTTACCGTAATGGTGAGGCTATTCAGATGATTAATCATGCGAAGATGGTGGTCTTTGACAAGACTGGCACACTAACAAAGGGAAAGCCTGTCGTCCAAGATATTATCGCCTTCAATGGCTTTGAGCAGAACTATTTACTACAGATGGCGGGTAGTGCTGAAAAGCTCTCTGAACACCCACTGGCAAAAGCTGTCGTGAAAAAGATGAAAGACCTCTCTCTGACTCCTGTAGATATTGCTGATTTTCTCAATGAGACAGGCAAAGGTATCTATGCAAAGACAGCTCAGGAAGAGATAATCATCGGTAATGAAAAGCTTTTAACAGAGAAAAAAGTGACTCTTGGCGAGCATCAAGACCAAGTGTCGGCACTCTCTGAACAAGGAAAAACTATAATTCTCATTGCAATAAAGAAGACAGAAGAAGCCGATTATCAGCTTGCTGGCGTCCTCTCTGTCGTTGATGAAATCAAAGCTAATGCCTATGCAACAATCAAGCACCTAAAAGATAGGCATATCAAGACCTTACTCTTATCAGGCGATAATGAAAAGACCGTGTATCAAGTAACACAAGAGCTCGGCATTGATATGATGAAGGCAAATGTGTTGCCAGTGGATAAGAGTAATACAGTCAAAGAATTACAAAAAGAATATACCCCACTAATTATGGTGGGTGACGGTATAAATGATGCACCCGCACTCAAACAAGCAGACATCAGTATGGCAATGGGCAATGGTACAGATATTGCCATAGAATCTGCAGATATTGTCTTGGTCAAGGGTGACCCGATCACTATTATCAAGACTTTGGCACTATCCAAAGAGATATTCAAAGTAATAAAACAAAACCTCTTCTGGGCTTTTTTCTATAATATTGTGGCAATTCCCTTTGCTTTTTCAGGCTTATTGAACCCCGTAATAGCAGAAATTGCTATGGCTATCAGCTCAGTAACTGTCGTTACCAATGCTAATAGACTGAGAATGATGAAGATAATGCCAGAATTGGATATCGCACATGAAGAAGAAGAGATTGTAGAAGGAGAAATAGAAATGGCAAAGACACAATTTAAAGTAGAAGACATGACATGTAATCACTGCAAGATGCGCATTACTAAAGCTACAGAAGTGCTCGAAGGCGTGAAAGCAATTGATGTAGACTTAGATAATAAGCTTGTTACTTTTGACTTTGATGAAAGCAAGATTAAAGCTGAGCAAATCAAATCTGCTATTGAAGAGGCAGGATACACACCAGTCACTCAATAGCCCACAATATAAAAAAGCGGAGATCTCTTTGTGGATTTCCGCTTTTTATAAAATAATAAAGTGTTTTACAATCGCTTAGTTTTTACTTCCCGTCTTTTATAAGGGTTTCCAGTTGATTTTTCCATAATTCAAGTGCTTGAAGGAGCTCTTTAGCTTTTTTTAAGGGCATATTTTTAATCAAATTATTGTATATATTGATTCTTTTTCTACTGTCATCATTGAGTAGATCAATAGCCTTTTCTGTAAGTTTTGCATAGTAAACGCGTCGGTCATCACTTGAATATTCTCTTATGACGAATCCCTTTTTTGCTAAACTATCGGTTAGGTGGGTAATACGGCTGTGAGAAACGCCTATCGCCCTGCTCAAGTCTTTCATTTTAACCTGTTGGTTTTGGTTTTCGTGGAGGAATTTCAAGTATTGGTTTTCAGATTTTCCAAGGTTTACATTTGGTGCTTGGCTGAGTGTTGTTTTGTGCAGCAAATCGGTTATTTCATTTGAAATCTTATAAAAATGCTCGCTCATATTATCCTTCATTGTCATTATTTCCTTTCATATTTTATTCAATCTATTAATAAGATAGTTAATTATTGATAGAATGCAAATAGCATTATTTAATTATTTGTAATTTCTTTAAATAAGGCTTAAAAACCATATTAAATACGTCAAGACTATGACAAAATGTCAATACATAATGTTCGGTGACCTAATATTTCTGCCGCTAAGAATTGCATAATATATTTGTCTAACATTATGTAAAATAGGTTCATATATAGAATACATGGATATGGCATTGCCTTTGCAATAAAGAATATTATGAAAAAAAATATTGTTTTACTAGATGATGATTTGATGAGCTTGAGAAGCTTGGAACACACTCTAAAAGAGTGGGGCTACAATACTGTATCATTTTCGGAATACAATCAGGCATTTAAAGACCATAATTTCGAGCAAGTAAACTGTGTAATTGTCGACTATCATTTACAAGGAGATAATGGCATTTCTGTTTTGCAATCTTTAAAAACAACCAATCCTAATATCAGACGGCTACTTATTAGTGGTTATAATATCAATGAAAGTATTTTAAGTCAAAACAAAAGCTACTTTGACTTTTTTTTACCTAAACCAATAAATATAACAAAACTAAACACTATTTTAAAAAAAACAAACAAGGAGAAAAAATGATTTCCAAGAAGACATTGTTACTTATTACTTTGGCATTTACATTTTTACTATTGAATGCTATACCTTCAAACACAATTGTTCCTATTGACATGGACAACCCTTCAGCAGCTACTCAAGACGGTAGTGTCGTAGTAGGATCAGGTTATGAAGAAGCTTATATGTGGACTGAAGAAGGGGGTCTGGTTTTCTTAGGCGAAGGTGTAGCTTATAATATTTCAGACAACTTGTTAATTGCTGGCGAAAAGAAAGAGCCATATGGTGATACTGGTAACATTTACTCACAGGCTGGTTATTGGGACATGGATGGTATTTTTACATTAATTCCAAACCTTCCAAATGCAAACCCATCAGATGGCTTTTTAAGCCACGCTTATGCAATCAGCGCTGATGGAACAACTTTAGCAGGTATGGACTGGTTAGCTGGTTGGCAAACTGCAGCTTTTAGATGGTCTGCTGCAACAGGTATTGTAAATTTGTATGACGATGACTCTGCAAGAGTAAACAGTTTGAGCAGTGATGGCTCAATTGCAGGCGGTTGGATCACCTCAGATTTTGGTGGCAGATTCCCTGTGTATTGGGATGCAGATAATGTGATGCATTATGCTGTTCCATTTGATGAAGATAATGGTGGCGAAGTAATGGGCGTGAGCCGCAACGGCGAATATATTTGTGGTTATACATATGATGGCGGCTTTGTAAAACATGGTGAGCAAACCTATATTTTTAACTCAGATGAATGGGGCGACCAAATCTTTGCTAATCACGTAACAGATAATGGATTGACAGTTGGTTTATTTAGAAATTTAATGATGTGGACTCAAGGCGGCTTTGTTTATTCACCTGAAATGGGTTATATGGATGCTAAAGAATATTTTATCAATCAAGGTGTTAATCTTGGTGAAAATATCATGATTTATTCTGTGTCTTGGGTTTCAGAAGATGGCAAAATCTTCCTTGGTACATATATCGACTATGATACAAGCACTATGAGTGGCTTTGTTCTTAAAATATCAGATTCAGCTACAATTAATGGTCATATAACTTTAAATGGCGGTAATGGCAATGTTACAGAAACTACTATTAGTAATGGCTTTGTTTCTACTCATCCTGATAATAATGGAAACTACAGCCTCAGCGTATCTCCTGGCTCACATCAATTAACTGTATCTTTAAATGGCTATATTAGTGTTGTATCTGCAGTGATCGAAGTTGAAACACAAGAAGAAGTCAACAATATGAACTTTACCCTTGCTCCTATTAGTAATCCTGCAACTGTACAAGGGACGATTACTCTTGCTAATGGCAATGGCATAATGTCTAATGTCTTAATAAAAGCTGGTAATTTCTCATGCCATCCTAATGATGCAGGTCAATACTCATTATATTTACCAGCAGGTGAACATCAATTTGAAGTACGCTTAACTGGATATTATACATACAGAGAAAATATCACGCTAAATGCAAATCAGGTAGTTACAAGAGATCTTAACTTATACATTGTAGGTACATCTGCAACTGCAAATTTCTCTATTAATACAGACGAACCATATGATGCAATTGGCGCAGAATTTGTCTTTACAAAAGTAGAAGACCCATATTGGTTATTTACTGACTTCTCAGGCAGTAATTTCACCAAATACTATGATCAGGGTGTATACAATTTTAGTCTATATTTACCTGGTTATTTTCCACAAGTAATTGAGAATGTTGTGCTTAATGCAGGAACTGAAATTGATATCGTCTTTGAACCTGAAAAGAAATACTATACCCCACTTAACGTTGCTTCTACTTCTGAAGGCTTGATGAGCTGGAATGCACCTCTGCCAATTAATGCTAACTATGAAGACTTTGAGAGCTTTGATGTAAATACAAGTATTTATAAAAACAACCCTATGTGGAAAGCTTTTAATGGTCAATTCTTAGGTGAAAATGACGGCATTGTTAGTAATGAATATTCAAAAGATGGCTTCAACTCGCTAAAAGTGATTGAGACAAGCGATATCTTTGTTGACTTGCATAATATTTGGGCTACTCCTGAGATTTCTTCTGGCAAATATGTAGCTGAATTTAGCCTCTTTGTACCAGATAATAAGGGTGCACATTACAATATCCTCCGTACTACAAGCGGTTATGAATTTACATTTGAAGTGTTTTTCAAGCCTAATGGTAGCGTTGTTTACTATGCAAATAATGAGGTGAGAAACACAAACTATAATCTAAACTCATGGAATGATATCAAACACGAAATTGATGTCGATAATAATACAATAAACTTTATAATTAATGGTGAAGAGGTCTATTCATGGCAACTTGATAAAAATGCATATGATGCACAAATTGGTCAGAAGACAATCTCTATCATCGACTTTAGTGGCGAATCAGATCCTAATGGAACACCATTTTCTGGTTTATTCTATCTTGACTGCTTTGCTTTTTACAATGTAGAAGGGGCTACTGCAAGTGAATATAATGTATATCTTGACAATTCAGTAGTTGATTCAAATATCGAAGACTTAACATATCAATTAACAAGCTTCCCAGCTGGTAATCACGTAGTTGGCGTTAGCGCAGTATATGGTAATGTTGAATCAGAAGTAAGCAGCGCAAGCGTAAACTTTGTTGCAAATGATGATATTGTGGCTTTACAAAAAGATAGTATCAGAAACTATCCAAACCCATTCAACCCAGAAACAACCATCTCTTTCAATGTTGCTAAAGAAGGCAAAGTTTTGGTTGAAATCTACAATGTGAAAGGGCAGAAAGTTAAAACTCTTTACAATGCTGTTGGTCAAGCTGGTCAACACAACATTGTTTGGAAGGGTGAAAACGATTACAATCAAAAAGTGGGCTCTGGCATTTACTTCCTCAGATTAAAAACAGAAAGATCAGATCTCAAGAAAAAAGTAATGCTCCTGAAATAACATATCTCCGTCACCTGTTTCGAATTGTCCTCCGATTCAGGTGTCACATCTGGCCAGGCTATTTATAGTCTGGCTTTTTTTATGTGTATAAAAAGGGGATACATAGAAGCTGTGTTTAGATTTATAATAATAAATGCGAAAAGTCTTTCTTACAATTGGCGTAGCGAGGGTCAGTATGTGTGTTTTTTAAAAACAAAAAAACCTCTCTGAAGAAAGAGAGGTTAAAATTCTAAAAAAGCGATGATTATAAAGAAGCCAATTTATCGAGAATTGCTTTTTTTGAAACGACGCCCACAGATTGATGAACTGGTTCGCCATTTTTAAAGAAGATCAAAGTTGGTATGCTAAGAATATTGTATTGTTGAGCGATATTTGGGAAAGCGTCGATATTAACCTTTCCAACATTGATATCAGTCTTTTCTTTGGCAATTTCTTCAACTATTGGGGTCATCATTCTACAAGGACCACACCATGGTGCCCAGAAATCTACTAAGGTAATTCCTTCTTTAATTGTTTCATTGAAATTTGTGTCGGTGAGCTCTAATGCCATTTTATTCCTCCATTTTGTATTTATTATATTTATTACAATTTAACTAATTTTGTTATAATAGCAAATTATTTTTTCATTATTTCTCTTCATATCCATTAGGATTTAGTTTTTGCCAGTTCCAAGCATCTTTACACATATCTTCTATATCTTTTTCTGCTTTCCAATTTAATTCTCTATTCGATTTTTCGGGGTTTGCATAGCAAATCGCTATATCACCAGCCCTGCGCGAAGTGATTTGATATGGTACCTTTAGACCAGTCACCTTTTCAAAGGCATTTATCAGATCTAAAACGCTGTAGCCTTTACCAGTACCAAGGTTGAATGCTTCGACCTCCTTTAGGTTTTTTACTTTTTCTAATGCTTTTAAATGCCCTTTAGCGAGATCAACTACGTGAATAAAGTCCCTTACCCCTGTGCCATCGTGGGTTGAGTAGTCATTACCAAAAATGCTGAGTTTTTCTCTTTTACCGATAGCCACTTGCGTAATAAAGGGCATAAGGTTGTTGGGAATGTCGTTTGGATCTTCACCAATCCTGCCGCTGGCATGAGCGCCTATGGGGTTGAAATAACGTAATAAAGCTATTTGCCACTCATTGTCAGAAGTATACAAATCGCGAAAGATCTCTTCTATCATCAGCTTTGTACGAGCATATGGGTTGGTTGTGGCAAGGGGAAAGTCTTCCTTGATTGGTACAGTTTCGGGTGTGCCATAAACCGATGCCGACGAACTAAATACAAGGCTTTTAACATTGTGCTTCGCCATAATTTCACATAAAGATATAGTGCCAGATACATTGTTTAGGTAATATTTTAGGGGTATATCAACTGATTCGCCCACAGCTTTCAAGCCTGCAAAATGTATCACACTGTCAATTTGGTGTTGATTGAAAATAAAATCCAGAGAGACACGATCAAGGATATCGGTTTCATAGAAGGCAACTTTTTTGCCAGTCAACTCTTCAACACGGCTAACTGCCGCATATTTACTATTAGAAAGATTATCAACTATTATAACTTCATAGCCTGCATTAAGTAACTCAATCGATGTATGGCTGCCAACATAGCCCGCCCCGCCAGTTAAAAGTATTGCCATTCTTGCCTCCTTTTATCTCATACAAAATCACAAATATAATATTATGCATATTTAGTCAACTTTTTTGTAAATAAAAGTTTGCTTTTATCACTAATGACAATATATTATTTATATAAAAAGGAGGATATGTGAACAAGATAAGCATTGCAAAAAGAATAATGATTATTGGATTTGTTCCTTTAATCGTTTTGGTTATTATTAGTTTTATAAATGTAAAGGCGCAGTTAGACGAATATGCAATTGTAAAATCTATGGGTAAAAATACTCATTTGTTTTTAGAGACATCTTTTTTAATGGGACAATTACAAAAAGAGCGTGGTAAAACTTCAGTTTTTCTTTCTGGAGGTACAGACCTTAATGATGTAAAAAACTATAGAAGTAAAACAGATCAGCAGTTTGAGGCATGGTTAGTCGCTTTAAAAAATGAAAAAGTACAAAACCGAAAAGTAATCGAAGACATGAGTGGTATCAGAGATAGAATAAACAAAATTCGAGCAGATTATGAGACAGAGGATTTCCATAAAAATGCGCAGTGTATTCAAGATTATTCAAGTTTAATTGCAGATCTCCGCTCTGTACAGTCTGCAATTTCAAATTCAAAGACAACAAAAGGCTTTGGCAAGATTATGACCAGTAATCTTATTTTAGAAGTGGCTAAGGAAAACTCTGGTATCCTACGTGCTACAATGGCTGGGTTTATCGAAAGAAATACAGAATTAACAGATTCAGAACTCGCAGACTTGATTGCATACAAATCAAAAATAGAAGCAAATCTTTCTTCTCCTGCACTTGTATTAACTGACGAAGAGCGCGAAGAAATCGCACAAATAAAAAAGAGCAAAGAGTGGCAAGACTTAGAAATCACATTCAAAGATATGGTCTCAAAAGCTGATTCAGGTAACTTTGATATTAATTCTGAGCAATTTTGGACTTCGATAACTACAGTAATTGATGATATTGGAACTGTTGTAGAAAAGTCTATAACAAAGATGTATGATTCATCTAATATTTTAAGTAAAGAATTTTTAAGAACTACTATCTTTTCAGTCTCTGCAATAATATTGATTACTATTTTTGTTATAATTCTCATTTTTACAGTTTTAAGTAGCATCGTGCGTCCAATACGTCGCACCATAGAAATCTTGCGTGATATCGCAAAAGGTGAAGGGGATTTAACAAAACGCTTAACACTTGATAGCAATGATGAATTATCAATTATGGCAAGCTGGGTAAATCAGTTTATTGAAAATATACAAAAGATTATTTTAATGCTACAAAATAATGTGGTTGAACTGTCTAACTCGTCACAATCGTTATTAAATTCTTCAAGCTTATTGGTAGATCACTCAATAGAGATCAACCATAAAGTAGAAAACTTGGTCAGTACAACTGAAGAAGTAAATAGCAATACAGAAATGATAGTCGAATCAACAGCGCTTACTGCTGATAATGTGAGAACAGTTGCTTCTGCTGCAGTTCAAATGTCTTCAAGCGTTTACACTGTTGCAGCATCGACAGAGGAAGCTTCTACAAATATAAATACTATCGTCTCTGCTGTCAATGAGGTCAGCACGGATATTAATAATATAGTGAGTAAGATTGATGAGATCTCAAGCAATACCAACACAGCTGCTTCAGCAATCGAAGAGATGAATGCCTCCCTGAGAGAAGTGGTGGTCAGTACAAATAATGCCAGAAATATTTCAGATAAGGCAAATTCACAAGCACAAGAAACAGCATTGATCATGGAAGAATTGACCAAAAATGCAGCAGAGATTAGCAAGGTTGTCAACTTGATTAATGATATTGCAGATCAAACAAATATGTTGGCTCTCAATGCAACAATTGAAGCGGCTTCTGCTGGAGAGGCTGGGAAAGGTTTTGCCGTTGTGGCAAATGAAGTAAAAGCATTGGCAAGTCAAACTGCTCAGGCTACTGAAAATATCCAAGAGAAAATAGAAGAAATGCAAAAGTCAACAGCCCTGTCAGTAGATTCTTTAAACTCAGTGAAGGATATTATTATCGAGCTAAACTCTATCAATAATGCAATTGCTATGAATATTGAAGAGCAAAGTCATGCAGTGGAAGAAGTATCAAAATCCGTGGCATTCTCAGCACGTAACTCAAATGAAGCCGTTGAGTTTTCAGAGAAAATAAAGCTTTCTACCGAAAATATAAATAGAAATATCGCTGAAGCAGGCGAAGGCGTTAATGAAGTGGCACGAAATACCTCAGAGAATGCTACTGCAGCAAATGAAGTAGCAGAAAAATCTGAAAAAATAAGTGGGCAAGTCAGTGAAATTGCAACAAACTCAAGAGAAATAACTCAAGGAATGAACGTAATCACAAACCACTTGAATGATATTAATAATAACTCTGCAGAAACAGCCAAAGAATCTGAAAAAGTTAAAGAAGCAGCTCTGAGATTGGAAGAAGTAGCACATACAATAAGTAATATCACTTCGAGGTTTAAAGCATAAAACTCCCACTTTGCTGCGATTGAATAGATTAAATCTCACGATTTTAATGAAATAAATCAACCCCCGTTTTGGGGGTTGATTGCTTTTTAGTCATATTTTTATTGTATATCACATGATTTATATTGATAATGGAGGTGCACATATAGCAAAAGAAAAGTGTGGTATAGTGCTTTATAGTGCGTTGTAAAAAAGAAATGTATCAGTTGTTGCAATATGCCATGGAACAGTATTGCAAGTGCTTTAGAAAGTGTGTTGCAGTGTGTTGTTAAAAAAAGAAGTTGCAAATTCCTTTAAAAAAACCTTTCACGAATGTGAAAGCTCCTAACCCGCAGCGTAGCGAGGACCCTAACCTTCGATGAAGTCGAAGTACCTAACCGTTGCGAAGCAATGTTCCTAACCCGCAGCGTAGCGAGGACAAAAGGTGTGTTGTAAAAAAAAAATCGCACCTAAACCCGCTCGTAGTAGTCATCTGCTGATTTGGGTGAAAATAGTTTTCAAAAAACACCATTTTGTAAGCCCTATATATATAGAGGGTGTTGTTTTTTTATACCCTGCTTTTAATTGTTTTCTAAGTATGTTGATTATTTAGAAATATAGAGTGACATAGTAGTGTGTATGAGTGATTCAGAAGTCACGGGGCGAAGCTGTAGGCACACGCTCTGGCAGCGGTTATATTCTTTTATTTTAGTGATTATTATACTGATATGATGATATTTATTGTTGTAGAGAAGCAATAATTCATTTGTTTGTTTGAAAAATAACAAAAAAAACTTTACTTTTTAGATAAATTTATTATGATATTTATAGCCTTAAACTAATATTTAAAGTAAGCTGATATTAAGGAGGAACGATGAAAAAGGCTACATTGATAATGGTAATGATGTTATTAGTGAATTTCGCTTTTGCTGCATGGTCTGATAGTCCAGGCGAAAACTTGAAACTCACAGATGCTACGAGTTTTGAAGAGATGATACCCAAAATTGCTTATGCACCAAATGGTAATGTATGGGTATCGTGGTTTTCTGGTGAAAATGGTAATTATAATGTTCGTGCTCAAATGTTTGACTTTGATGGGAATATTACCTTTGCAGAAGGCGGTATTCTGGTTAGCGATCATCCTCAAATGTCTTGGCTAACCGATTGGGATATGAAAGTAGACTCACAAGGTAATGCAATAATCGTTTTTCTTGATGAAAGAACTGGAAATTTAGATATTTATGCTTATAAAATCAGTCCAACTGGTGAGTTTTTATGGGGTGCAGATGGTATTGCTCTTTGTAATGATTCGGCAGAAGATTATACACCAACACTCGGCATCACCGATCAAGATAATGCAATAGTTGCCTGGATGACAGATGATGACACAAGAATGCAGAAGGTTATGGCAAATGGGACTTTAGCATTTACATCACCAATGGTTTTTCATGAAGATGGCGTAGCGATCACTTGGGCTGAAATATTACCAAGAGAAAATGACTCCTTTATCTTTAGATATGCCAGGGATTCAGGTCCTTTTTGGGCTGTTACACGTCATTTAATGGCGCAAAAATATGATAGCAATCTGCAACCTGTATGGGCTCAACCAACTGTTATTACAGATCAAGGAGGGATATCAAGTTGGACGCAACATTTTCCAACAGCACCCGACGGTGAAGGCGGCTTTGTTATTTGCTGGCATGAAGATCGTGATATGAATAATATGTCGAACGTTTATGTTCAGCATGTAAAAGTAGATGGATCTGTTGGTTTTGCAGCTAATGGTATTCAACCAACTGGTAATTTTTCAACTCAACACTTTTACCCAACTATTGCCTATGATCAAAATGGTGATAAAATATGGCTAAGTTGGATGGAAACAAATGAGGCTCAAGGAAATAGGGGTATCAGAGTCCAAAAGATCGATAGTAATGGTAATAGCCTCTTTGGGCTGGATGGCTATGCTATTGTTCAAATGAGTAATAATGCTGTTTTGCCATTCAGTGCAAGCTTTCAAAATAATGAATATGTGGCTGCATTTACAAGCGATATCAGTGGTGACATGTATAATAGCCAAATCATTGCCTATAAACTGGATAATGCTGGAGATTTTGTCTGGGAAAGCAATTTTATCCCTGTCAAGACTGTTTCCAGCAGTGTTGTGCATATCGCTGGAAGCGCACTTCAGTCAAATCAACTTGTCTTTGCTTGGGAAGATAATAGAAGCGGTACAAATATTTATCTGCAAAACTTAAACATTGATGGAACATTGGGCATTGCTGAACATATAACTGCAATTGAAGGAACCGTGACTCTCAATTTTGGCAATAGCGATCTCTCCAATGTGCTTTTACAAATAGGAGAGTACAATTTGTCGCCAAATGAGCAAGGCTATTATTATTTAGAATTGCCAGCAGGGACTTATTCAATTACCGCCAGTTTGCCAGGCTATTATGATACATTTATCGAAAATGTAGTAATTGTAGAGGGTGAAATAACTCAGCAAGATATTGAATTGGAAGTAATTGTGGCTACTGACACTGAAATGCCTTCTTTACAAACTAAGATAAATAACTATCCAAATCCATTTAACCCTAATACCACAATTAGCTTTAATATTGCTGAGGATAGTAATGTCAGATTAGACATTTATAATGCCAAAGGGCAACTGATCAAAAACGTCAAAGATGAATTTATGAGAAAAGGCGCTTATAACGTTCAGTGGAATGGTATCGGTGAAGATGGTAAACAGAGCCCATCAGGTATCTATCTCGTAAGGCTGTTGAGTAAAAATAAGGCATTATCACATAAAATGCTAATGGTCAAATAAGGTATGTATGTGCTTTATGCGAACCTCTTATAGCAAGATACGTGATGTCATGACAGTGGTTTATGCTATAAGTCGCAATGAAGTAACTCGCTGTTCTGAAAGTGAGTGAATGATGAGTTGATGGGGTAATTTCAAGTAATGGAATTACCCTGCCAACGTCTATATGGTGTCGATTAATGCATTATTCAGGTTTATCGACTTGAAGAATACCTAAAGCTGAGAACAGAGAAATGAAATGTAATTAATCTGACTCAACTGCAGATAGTTGCGGTACGAAAAAAAATCATCTCTAAACCCGCTCGTAGTAGGCATCTGCTGATTTAGGTAAAAATAGTTTTCAAAAAACGAGAGCTTTGAACTAGTCGTTAATGCCTTATTCAAAACATAAAACAGACGAAGTTAAAGTCTGTTTTTTAAAAAAGCCTTCGTTATTATGCCTTTTTTGGAGCTGGCTCAAAACATAAAATCCTTAAAAACCAGCGTAATC
>JAKPKU010000004.1 GCA_029553545.1 Candidatus Cloacimonadota bacterium | reverse complement strand
TAGTTATCCAAACAAGCAAGATTGGAAAGGTTGAGGTTGAGGCTGAATAATCCAAAAGATAAACACAAGAGAGATAGCAAGAGATGTCCGAGATTTCAAAGAGACACAAGCAAGAGATGGCACAATAGCAAAACATATATTTGATTTAGACACTCAAAGCATACTAGAAGCTATTGAAAGCATAGAGATACCGACAATAGATTTGACTGAAACAAACGAAAATATAGAAAAACAAACAAATATTATCAAAGAAAATATCAAAGACTATACTGATGACTTCAAACAGATAAACTTTACACTAGAAAACACAAACGAAAGCATAGAAAAAGTTTGAGCTTTTGTTTGAGAAAAGTCTGATAATTTAGAAAATAAACTAAAAGAAGTTGAAACTAATATCAATAATGAGATAAAAAACAAAGAGATTACACAAATAGATTATAGCAAAATACAATCATTTTATAAAGAAATAGACTTGAAGCCAATCTATGAGCATATAAATTGATTAAAGTCAATTATAGCCGAAGCAAAAAAAGATATAAAGGGCATAAATACTATTGATTATAATTTGATAAGGTCTTACATTGAAACAAACAAAAAAGAGATATTTCAAACAGTAGATACTATGAAAAAATCTATAAATAACGACATAAAAAATAATGATGACATCATAATCAATAAAATCAAAGAATTATGAGAAACAGTAGAAGCGATAAAAGAGCTTGAAAAAAATATAATTTTGAATAGTAATAAAGAAATAAAAGAATTCAATGAAACATTACATAAAAAGATAGCGAAGTATTTAATATATATAGTGAAAAATTTACCTCAAAAACAAATATAAATGGTTTTACTTACAAAGTCAGTCGGACCAGGTTGAGGGCAAGCGTTTTGACCTATGACCTGGACTAATCTCGCTATACAATATAAAGAACTCAATGATGAATACGAGGTTACAGAAGAATATACTGTAATGGAATATGAGTATGAAAGTTGATTAAAACTATATAGGAGATATTACTCATATTATAAAAACGAAACAGATATATTCTACACTGACCCCGAATGTACTACAGAGGTCGCAAAAAAGGTTTTATCTATTTAATTATTATAAAAATGCTACAACTAATTATAAACCAAACAAACGACAGGGAAACAATGATACTATCTAGCGTAAAAGAGGAAAACACAGTAAAGAAAGTGTTTGTTAAAAACGATGTGAATTGAGATACTAAAGAATGAGTATTATATTCCGAGATAACAAAACTTTTAGAAGATTATCTAAAATAGTATGGCGAACTATAAAGCAGTAGCTAATGGAAATGCAGATACCTTAGCAATCTGGGAAATCTGGAATGGTTCAGCTTGGGTTGCAGCAGATTCTTTACCAACTACAACTGATGATGTTTACACAAACGGTTATATCGTAACTGTAACAACATCACAGGCTTATAATAGTTGGAACAGGTCAAGTGTTGCAGCACCTTTGTCTATTACAGAGGGGGGGCAGTTTCAGATTGATGGTGCTAATGAAATTACTATTCAAGGAAATGTTAATGGAACAAATGTGGCTCAATCTGGAAATTATCCATCATCTGCTTGTGTGAATAGATTATCAACACACATTAATACACTTCATAGAGTTGGTGATGATGTGGGTGGTAGCTCAAATTATTGTTATGGTTTTTGGAATGCAAGCACCTACGATATTGATTTGGTTGGCAATCAACAGGGTGGTAGTGGTTTACGTGCTTATGGATTTTACAACAACGCTGCTGCAACCTTTACAAGTATAGTAGGAAATCAACAGGGTGGTAGTGGAGGTTCTGCTTTCGGTTTTTACAACGTTGCAACAGGCTCTATAA
>JAKPKU010000224.1 GCA_029553545.1 Candidatus Cloacimonadota bacterium | reverse complement strand
GAAGAGATTTTCTTCTTTCCCATACTTGTTGCAAGCCCCAAACAATCATATCCATATGGTTATTTGTATAAACTCTGCGTGGTATTGCCAGTCTTAGCAATTCCATTTTAGGTATTCTTTCTTCTCTTGTTTCTGGGTCTCTATCCGCTAAAACAGTGCCAATTTCAACAGCTCTTACACCAGCTTCGATGTATAGTTCTACACCCAATACTTGAGCGGGGTATTGATTCTGAGGTATTTGAGGTAAAAAGTCTATTGCATCTACATATATCGCATGTCCACCAAAAGGTTCTAATAAGGGGATGCCTGCTTCTTTTAATTTATTTCCAAGGTATTCTATTTGGGATATTCTTGCATGTAAATAATCATATTCAGTTGATTCATTCAAACCAACAGCTAAGGCTGCCATATCTCTGCCAGACATACCACCATAAGTGATAAAACCTTCAAACATAATATTAAAAACAGTACATTGTCTATAAATATTCTCGTCTTTTAAGCCAATAAAGCCACCCATGTTAACGATACCGTCTTTTTTGGAGCTCATTGTCATTGCATCTGCATATGAGAACATTTCTTTAACAATTTCTTTAATTGTTTTATTTTGGTAGCCATCTTCTCTGACTTTGATAAAGTAAGCGTTTTCTGCAAATCTTGCAGAGTCAAACATCAATGGAATATTGTATTTTTTACAAACAGCTGCCACGTCTTTAATGTTTTGCATTGAAACAGGTTGACCACCACCAGTATTGCAGGTCACGGTTAAAACGACAACAGGTACCTTTTCAACACCTGCATCATTAATGCATTTTTCAAGTTTTTGGCAGTCAATATTACCCTTAAATGGATGATAAGTTCTTACATTGCTTGCTTCATCGATACCGCAATCTACAGCATGAGCTTTTCTAAATTCGATATGACCCTTTGTAGTATCGAAATGAGCATTGCCTGGAATCACATCACCCTGTTTGATCATAGCAGAAAACAATACATTTTCAGCAGCACGCCCCTGATGAGTTGGCAACATAAATGGAAAACCGAGTAATTCTTGAACAGTTTCTTTTAACTTGAGAAAGCTCTTTGACCCAGCGTATGATTCGTCACCAAGCATCAATGCAGACCATTGATTGTCAGACATTGCACCTGTTCCTGAGTCAGTTAGAAGGTCAATATAAACATCTTCTGCTTTTAGATTAAAAAGATTGTATTCCGCCTCTTTGATTTTTTGTGCTCTCTCTTCACGAGTGAGTGTTTTGAGAGGCTCAATCATTTTAATTCTCCATGGCTCAGCATAGGGCATTAATTTCATATTAACTCCTTTTTTATTTTATTATTTTTATTTGCTTACTCTCAAATTTATACGTTTCTTTGTCAAGAATTATTTTCCATTTTGTTAATTTTTATTAAATATGCTATATCAAGCCTCAACTTATCGTGTTAAGAACAAGAATTATTAAAAAATATGAAAATGTTATTGACTAAAAAATGCAAATGAATTATATGTAAATCAATAAGGAGTAAATATGTATAAAACTAATAGCACTGAAAATAATTCACAAGTTTTTGAGAGCAAGATTAAAGAGAAAAACATAGATACTTTGGTAATTTATTACGAAACAAAAGAGCAGTTGCCCACGCTTGATTTGCCCGATAAGCACTTGATTTTGATTTGTAAAGATTCAAAAGACATTATGGATGGTGATATTCAAATGAATTTCTTCTTTAAATCTATGTTATTTGTCAATCAAGATGCTTATATTGATATTTTAAAACAAAAGAAATCCATCAACATAGAAGAAAAGTCAAATTTTAGTAAAGAGGTTTTTTCTTCAACCATACGACACATGAATGCTAATGTATTAAATTGCGTTGAAGGTGCCTGTTTGGCATTTGAATTAGGTTTGATAAAAAAGGAAGAACAGGTTTTTGCTATGAGCGGTATGGGCAAATATCTCGATACTCTCATTCTCGTTGAGCCTGCAAAACTTAGCAAGATTCAGCAAGCAAAGGTGCGAGAAGTTGTTTGTGAGCCAGCAATTGAGCTAATATGAGATAAAGAAAGGCGTATTGTGAGAGAATTAAATATAGAAAAAGAGACAGAAAGAGTTGTCCAATTTATCAAGAATAAAGTTACTGGTAGTGGTTTTACAAAAGCAATCATAGGTTTATCAGGAGGGATTGACTCTGCCTTGAGCGCTGCCCTTGCAGTGAAAGCGCTTGGCAAAGAGAATGTGATTGGGGTAATGATGCCCTATAAGAGCTCAAATCCTGATAGTCTTGAGCATGCTTTAATCCTCGCCAAGGGATTAGATATTCCTTTTTTTATTATTGATATTACCCCAATGGTCGATGCTTATTTGACAAACTATGCAAGCGATGCAAATACCTTAAGAATGGGCAATTATATGGCAAGAACGCGCATGTGTGTGCTTTTTGATCTATCTGCAAAATATAGGGCATTAGTCGTTGGAACAAGTAATAAATCAGAGATCTATTCAGGTTATTGTACACAATTTGGTGATTCTGCCTGTGCATTTGAGCCACTTGCACATTTGTTTAAACATGAGGTTTACAAAATGTCAAAGCTCTTAAATATTCCTTCTCAGATACTTGAGAAAAAGCCAAGTGCTGACTTATGGGAAGGGCAGACAGACGAAGAAGAATTGGGTATTGGATATGATTTATTAGATGAAATTCTATATCAAATATTAGATAAAAAGAAGTCAGATGAAGAAATGTTGTCGAGCTCAATTAGTAAAGAAAAGCTTGATTTGGTAAAAAAGAAGATTCAACAAAGCGAATTTAAGAGGCACTTGCCTGACATGCTTGATTAAAGTGTGTTAACAGATAGGAGAATGATATGCTATTTAGCCGTAATCGCTGTAAGGTTTGTAAAAAGATAATTGGAAATCGCTATTGTTTAAGAACAGATAAGCATATATGTTGGCATTGTTGCAATCAAATGCGTAAAGACTTCAAATGCCCGCCTACATGTGAGTATTATTTAAAGCCAATAGAGTCAAATAGGGCAAAGCTGGAGATCAATGCCAAGGTAGATTCTAAAAGCGAATTTGATGAATTGAACCGACTTATAGCTGACTATTGGTTGAACCATGAAGTTGAGGCTTTAGACAATAATATCCCTATTATGATGATAAATAATGGTCAAAAAGATGTTTTATTATCATATCTTGAAAATGCAATTTTGCCAGATGACATAAAAAAGTATCTGTTTAATAGGCTCGAAGTTCCGTATCAAGGACAAGAACCTGATAAGCATTATGAAGATTATGCAATTGAGTTTTTGGAGACAATGCTGCAAGATGATTTTGAATTGGCGCTTAACCGCTATTTGCCCTTTATCAATACAGAGAATGCTTATAATCGTCAATTGCTTTTAGACCATTTTAAAAGCCATCATGCAATAAGAAAGTTAAAGACTTTTGATTTGATATCCTCAGGCATTTCAGTTAAAGAGAATGAAGCATTTGTAACATTTGAGTTAAATAGCAATCAAGAATATACAATTATCCTTAATCAACAACAAGATCAATGGCTTGTGCAATACCATGCCTTTGGCGCAATTAATCTCGTAAGAACCGAAAATGACGCGCTTAGAATGATTGCGAGCGCTTTATCACAGCAAGATACAGAAACAGCTTATCGTTATCTGACAAGTTATAAGCAGATATATTTCTTTTCGCCTGATATTTATTATTATGAAGGCTTGTATCACAGTATTAAAGGGGAAGTGAAGTTTGCTATCAAAGCATATGAAACGGCAATCGCACTTGATCCATTTTTTATTGAGGCATATTATAATCTTGCTTTTATCATGCAGGCAGAGAATCAATTGGATAAAGCAAAGATCTTGTATAATCAAATATTGGCTATACAGCCCGATAATTTGAATGCGATGAACAATCTCGGCACCATTTTTTTATATGAAAAGAATGTTAAAGATGCAAAAGTATTGTTTGAACGTTGTTTAACAATAGATCCCAACTATGATTTTGCACAAAAGAATATTGATAAGATTAAAGAATTAGGATTAGAATTATGATGGTATATTCCCCAATTTATATGGAGTTTGCAATTAGAGAAGCTGCAAAAGGGCATTATCTCAGTCGTCCCAACCCAAGTGTCGGCGCAGTTGTTGTAGAAAATTTCACAAAAGTAGTCGGTTGGGGACACTCTCAGGCTTATGGGCAAGACCATGCAGAAGTGGTTGCTCTGAAGATGGCTCGTGATCATGCCAAGGGTGCAGACCTGTACGTGACTTTAGAACCATGTTGCCATTATGGCAAAACATCTCCCTGTACTAAAGCGATTATTGATGCAGGAATCAAGACTGTCTATATTGCTATGCTTGATCCTAATCCTCTCGTCAGTGGCAAGGGGGTGGAGGAATTGAAAAAGTATGGTATAAAGGTCGCAGTAGGATATATGGCAGAGGAGGTTCAGAAACAATTAGAGTATTATTTGCATTTTGTGAACAAGAACAGACCCTTTGTGATAATGAAGAATGCAATAAGTATTGATGGTAAAATTGCTACTTCTAATGGTGAATCTAAGTGGATCACCAATGAAAAATCACGTCAAGATGGCCGTTTGTTGAGAACAGAAGTCTCTGCAATTATTACAGGTATTGGAACAGTTTTGGCAGATGATCCTATGTTAAATATTAGAGAAGACGATCTTAAAGTGCTTGAGACAACTGCCAATAAAAGCACTATTAAATCACCTTTGCGAGTTGTATTAGACCCGCATTTAAAAACACCCTTAGACTATCAAATCGTCAAAACAGCGAAGACTTATCCAACAATAATAGTCGCTTCTAATACGCATATTGATAATGAGAATAAGGTTGAGCAGTTACAGAATATGGGTGTAGAGATT
>JAKPKU010000213.1 GCA_029553545.1 Candidatus Cloacimonadota bacterium | reverse complement strand
TGAAAAACTCATGATTATCGGCAAATGGCAAAAAAGTATAAATAAAAGATCCATTTTCGTCGAATATATTTCTTATAAAAAGTATAGTAAATTTGGATTGAGTATTAATGAAATACGCATCTGATGATTTTCTGCTATTGATCTCATAGCATTATTTACTCAAAAGGGTGTGAGCTTATTATCTACTTTGCAATAGCTTAAACAGCCACACAACACTTTTATTACAAAATAACAAAATATTGATTGACAGAAAAACACTATTACCATTTTATGGATTGAGTATTGATAGTGTGAACGCGGGGGAGTAGTTCAGTTGGTCAGAACGTCTGCCTGTCACGCAGAAGGCCGCGAGTTCGAGCCTCGTCTCTCCCGCCATTTTAATTCCGCTAATGATCTTTTTATAATTTTATAGAGGGGGAGTAGTTCAGTTGGTCAGAACGTCTGCCTGTCACGCAGAAGGCCGCGAGTTCGAGCCTCGTCTCTCCCGCCATTTTAAAAGCCACTCAAATGAGTGGCTTTTTTTTATTAGATAAAGTTAAAATTTATTTGCCGTAGCGCTTCGTATAGTATAATCGAAACAGAATTAGACAGATTGATTGAGCGAATACTGTCATGCATAGGAATTGTAATATTTCTGTTTTGTTGCGCTAATAAAATATCTTCAGGTAGCCCTCTTGACTCTGGACCAAAGACAAAGAGGTCGCCAGATTGATAAGAAAAGTCTGTATAACTCTGCTTTGTTTTGGTTGTACAAAAATAAACTGCATTATTAGGGTACTTCTCAATTAAATCATCCAAAGATTCGTGGACAAATAATTTCACATTGTCCCAATAATCAAGCCCAGCCCTCTTTAGATATTTATCATTTAAAAAAAAGCGCATAGGTTTAATGATATGCAGCTCTGCATTTGCACCGAGGCAAAGTCGCCCAATATTCCCTGTGTTTGCAGGTATTTCAGGCTGATAGAGCACTACTCTGAAAGTTATTTCGTCATGATGTCCAGCCATTTATTGATCCATTGTTCTTCAAAATAATCAGTAGATTTTGGTGATTCAAGATCGTGAGTAGGTAATGGACAATACTTAAAGCCCTCTGGTAAAGTCACAGTTGGCAATACGGGGTACATCCACTGAGTTAAAGGCACATGCTTTTGAAAGTCCTCAGTCAGCATATATTCGATAAACTTCTTCGCTAATTCAGGGTTATTGCAATTTTTGACTATGCCAGCACCCTCAACTTGTTTAAAGCCGCCTTCACTTGGAATAAATGCTTGGTATCGTGTTGACTTATCTTCTTCATAATGAAAAGCAGGGCTTGAGGCATAGCTCAAAACCATATTGACTTCGCCAGCAAGAAAGGCTGTATAAGCTTCATCCCAACTTGAAGTAATCGTGAGCACTTTTGGCTTGATTCTCTTCCAAAAGTCTTCAAAACCGTCTTCACCAAATGCTGCCATTGACCAGAGAAATAGTCCCTTTCCAGGGCTGGAGGTGCGTGGGTCAATCAATATAATTTTTTCTTTAAAATTACTTGATAATAGCTCTTCAAATGACTTAGGCACCTTTTTGATCTTCTTTGAATCATAAACAAAAGCAAAATAACCATAGTCATAAGGAGTTAAATGAAAGGTCGTATCAAAAATGGTATTTTGGTCAATCAAAGATAAATTATTAGGTTTATAAGTCTGAAAAACATCATGCTCAATAGCTTTGAGAAGAAATGTATTATCAATGCCTATCGCTACATCAGCGACGGGTTGATCTTTTTCTAAAATAAGACGATTGAGAATTTCTCCAGCATCACCAGCAGTAATCATGATAACTCTGCAATTATTCTGACGCTCAAATTCAGGGATCGCCTCTTTACCAAGCCCCCAACTGGCAAAGCTATCATATGAGTAAATTGTTAAAACCGAGTCTGCAGCAGCACCATTGCCATCTGCAGATTTCTTTGAGCAAGCAAAAAGCATTGTGCTCAAAACAAGCATTATTAGGATTATTTTTTTCATATTCCCATTCCTCCGAATATTAATTTTGCAACTATAAAGTCCATCATCAAAATCCCGATAGATGAATATACAACTGCGTCAGTCGTTGAACGTCCTACCCCCTCTGCCCCATTTTGTGTCTTCATGCCAGCAAAACAAGCAATGGAAGTGATTGTCCAACCAAAGCAAAAGGATTTTGAGATGCCTAACCACAAATCAAGTGGTAAAAAATAATTCTTCATGTTTTCAAAAAACATGTAAAAGGATATATCATAGCTGTATAGTGTCAAAAGATAAGATGAAAAAATACTCACAACGAGAGATATAACTGTCAACATTGGAACTGATACGATGCCAGCGATGATACGTGGCATATAGAGATATTCGTACTCATCAACTCCCATCACATCCAATGCATCTATTTGCTCTGTGACTCTCATTGTCCCTATTTCTGCAGCGATTGAGGCGCCAATTTTACCTGTTAAGACTAATGATGTTAAGACGGGAGCCAATTCTGTCATTGTCGTTTTTCCAACTAAAACCCCGATCAGGTACTTCGGTATAAAGCCCTTCGACTGATATGAGGCTTGCAAAGCGGTCACTAAGCCAGTAAACACGGAGGTGATTAGTATTAAAAAGACAGAGTCTATGGCTATTTTTTTGATTTGTTTTAAAACATCATATGCGCGTTTGAAGACAAGGGGAGTCGTTTTTATAACCTTTGCTGAAAAGATTATGTATTCTCCGATTGTAACAAGGGCATTATTAAAAAACATTTTTTTCTATATCTTTAAACTTTGTAAACTCTTTTTGGAACTCCAAATCGACGTATCCAGTTGCGCCGTGTCGATTCTTGCCAATAATGATCTCAGCCAAGCCAGGCTTTTCTGATTCTTTATTATAATAATCATCACGATAAATAAACATTACGATATCGGCATCTTGCTCAATAGCGCCAGACTCTCTCAAGTCAGAAAGCATAGGGCGTTTATCTGGTCGCGACTCAAGCCCGCGATTGAGCTGTGATAAGGCAATAATCGGCAGTTCAAGTTCTTTTGCTAATAGCTTGAGCGCCCTTGATATCTCTGCAATTTCTTGCTGTCTATTTTCTATGCTTTTCTTTGAGCTCATTAACTGCAAATAGTCGATGATAATCAAGTCCAAGCCTTTGATTTCTGCTTTTAATCGGCGTGCTTTCGCTTTGATATCCAAAACTGTTATTGATCCTGTATCGTCGATATAAAGATCTTTATTGCTCAATACCTCTGCGACTTGGCTAATGCGAGCAATTTTATTTTGATCCATGCCATAGCCTTTTATCAATGAGTCCATTGTCACTTCTGCATAGCCGCTAAACATCCTTAAGAGTAATTCCTCGTCTTCCATTTCCAGGGTAAAGACGCCAACTTTTAGATCCTGCATGACGGCATTATAAGCGACATTGAGTGCAAAAGAAGTCTTACCCATCGCTGGGCGTGCTGCGATAATGATCAATTGACCTTTACGAAATCCACCAATCATCTTATCCAATGCATCAAACCCAGAAGCCACGCCCAAGACGCTCTTTCTGGTTTTTGCCACTTCTTGTACATTTTCAAGCACATCAGTGATAATGTCTTTTGCTTTTACAAAGAATCTCTTATTGGGCATTTCAGCAATTTTAAAGATCTCTTGCTCAGCCCAGTCAACTAATTCATTGATCGGACCTTCTGGACTATAGCAATTCTTGATTATCTGGTTTGAAGTGCTAATTAGTTCACGCAGTAATGCCTTTTCAAGCACAATCTCTGCGTGATAGTCAACGTTTGCACTACTCAATACCACATCTGAAAGATCGTTAATATATAGCTTTCCACCGATTTTATCCAACTCTTTTCTTTCTTCAAGAACGTGAATCAGTGAAATAATATCTACTTCAATATTTCTATTAAACAGCTCTGCTATGGCACGAAAGATTGTTTTATGTGCATTTTTATAAAAGTGCTGTTCTTTTATTTTAGACAAAACCCTTGCGACGGAAGTATTATCTATCATCATAGCAGATAATACAGCAGCCTCGGCATTTAAGTCATTTGGCAGCATTCTTTCTATTTGTTCATTCATTTTCAGTGTACCTTATAAAGCTTCTTTTATTCCTTTTTCAATCAAAAAATCTCTAAACTTTTGTAGATCAGCCCAAGCTTTTCTTTTTAGAGATTTATCACGAAGAAGTGCAGCTGGATGATATGTTACCCACACAGGAATATTTTGATAAATAAATGGCTGTGCGTCTCTAACTGTATCGATTGGATGTGTATTTTTTAGCATGCTAATAATAGCAGTTTTGCCTAAGAGCAGAATTACTTGGGGTTGAATGATTCTGATTTGCTGCTGAAGATAAGGCATACAAGCGTCAATTTCATTTTGCTGTGGTGTACGATTCTTGGGCGGTCTGCATTTTACAATGTTGGCGATATAAACTTCGCTACGTTGGAGATTAATTGCCGCCAGCATATTGGTCAGCAATTTTCCTGCTTCGCCGACAAATGGGCGCCCTGTGATATTCTCTTCTGCGCCTGGTCCCTCGCTGATAATCATGATCTTGGCAGTCTGCGGTCCTTCACCATAAACGAGCTTGAGTCTACTCTTAGCGAGGCCGCATTTTTGACAATCTTGTATTTTATCTTTAAGTTTGTATAATCCGAGCTCATCGAACTTTTCGTCGGTAATTACATCGGTATTTGGGCTGCATACGATATGATCAGACAATTCGTAGTTATCGTCTTCAATTTCTGCCTTATTCTTTTCAACTTTTATATTAATCTTATTAAAATCAGTGACTAAATAAGATAGCCCAGAGAGCTGTAATAGCTCAATATATTGTTTAAAAGACCGCAAGCTCATAGCAAAAGATTATTATTTAATCGTCATCATCGTCGTCAAAGGCATCGTCGTCGTCAAAGCCGTCATCGTCGTCGAAATCGTCGTCAAAGCCGTCATCGTCGTCATCATTGTATTGAGAAAGTCTTCTTGATTCTTTGTACTCTTCTTTTTGTGGATTGTAATTATTAACAGGTTCATTCTCTTCATACAAGTCATCATCTTCATCATCAAAGTCATTAAAAGCAAACATATTTCTATTATCTTCAGTTTCCTCTTCTTCGCTGTATTCCAAGACAAAATCAGGGATATCGTTGATTGCAGTGTGTTTTAATGCCATATCAGAGATCTTTCTCTCAAAATCTTTTTTTATGCCGTCAGGTAAATTTGACAATCTATTAACTTCGAGGTTTGCAAGAATTAAAAACAAATAATCCATATTATTGTTTTCAAGAAATTGGTTTACTAATCTATCAGTCTTACTATCCATTGTTCCTCCTTATTTTACTTATAAAATGTTTTTATTGGATCTATATATCTAATCACTCTATTTTCTTCTGCCAAAATAATATTTACAACACATTCAATTGCTTTGTCAAGAGAATTATTAATTACCAAATAATCATATGCAATTAATTGGTCAATTTCTTTTTTTGAATTAATCAATCTTTGTTCGATTTGCTCATTAGAATCAGTTTTTCTGTCAAATAATCTTTGTTTTAATGTCTCAAAATCAGGCGGTAAAACAAAGATAGAGACGACATCATAGCCCAATTCTTTAACTTGGGCGACGCCTTGCACGTCGATATCCATGATTACATGATTACCTTGGTCTAAAGTATTGAGTACATAGTCTTTAGCGGTGCCATACCAATAGTTATGGACATGTGCATATTCTAAAAAGAAGCCTTCTTCTTTCTTTTTCAAAAATTCCTGTTCAGAAATAAAGAAATAATCAATGCCATCTTGTTCTGTGCCGCGTATTTGGCGTGTTGTATATGAAATTGAGTATTTTGCCTGTGGTAATAAGCCTAATACAGAGCATAGAATGGAACTTTTCCCGCCCCCAGAGGGGGATGCGAGAGTAATGATAAAGCCTTTTTTTTTCATTTTTCTTGATAAAAATAAGTCTCCCCTGCGGGAGACTTAATTATATTTCAATGAATTATTCGCCGATAAGTTTGCGATATTCTTCAGCAGTCATTAATGATTCAAGCTCTTCTGCATCTTCGATTTGTACTTTTAAAAGCCAGCCATCTTCGTATGCTGATTGGTTGATAAGCTCTGGTGAATCAAATAATTCACTATTGACTTCTAACACGGTACCTGTGATAGGAGAAATAAGGTCTTCAACTGTTTTTACAGCTTCAAGATTTCCTAAAGGTTCTCCTGCATTAAGTTTTTCGCCAACTTCTGCAAGCTCAACATGTACGATATCGCCAAGTTCACTCTGTGCAAAATCACTAATTCCTATAAAGGCAATTTTTTCGTCAACTCTTACCCATTCGTGACTTTCTGTGTAATAAAGATTCTCTAAAACAGCCATGTTTCCTCCAATAATATTTTGTTTATGAATAATTTTAAAAATTAGCTAAAAGTGTCAAGATATATAAATAACTTTTTTATTAATATACTTATAATGCTATTTTTCATATATTTACTTTGGCAATAGCTACCAAGCAAGTGCAACTTTTTAAGAATTATATTTTTCAAATAAACACTTTTTCCAGGTTAAGATTATGTATCTCTGGTTTCCAAAGCTTTCTTCCATTTGCAAAATCTACGCATTGATCTGCATTGACTATTTCTTTAACTTTTTCAAGGGGGTAGTTTAGATGAGAGAGTTTCTCTTTATAGTCCAGTAAACAATGCAAATATGATAAATAATGGTCGAATATTTCACTTGTTAAGATATTGGAATGCCCTGGAATAATGCAGGTGAGGTCGAGCCCTTTTAGTGCCTCCAAACTCTCTATATAGTCCTGTTCATCACCCCAATAAAAGTAGGGCAAACTATAATATCCATCAGGGCTACCAAGGAGTGTGTCGCCAGCAATTAGGGTTTTTAGTTCATGAAGATAAATGCAAATAGAGTCGCTTGAATGACCAGGCGTTGGTATGAGACTAAAAGTTAAGCCATCGGCAAAAGAAAACTTGTTTTTAATGCAAATATGAGGCTGCATTATGCGATTATAATCGACCAAATAACTATTTTTACTATTTTCTTGCCCTTTATAGACTGAACGTATCCGTTCTTTTTCATCAGTATGTGTGTAAAAATAGCGTTGATGTGCGATAATAATAGTATCAGAGTCGGCAAGATATTTATTACCGATCGAGTGATCGCTATGCCAGTGTGTATTTATAAGGTATTTGAGGGGTTTATTGAGGTTTTTTAAAAATGCTTTTAAAGCTTTAATATCTGAGGGTAAAAGCAGGGTATCAACCAAACAAATATGATCTATGCAGTCAATAATTACCGCATTTACCCTCAGCACAGAAGATTGAGCTATGGTAAGATATTCATTTATCTTTTGAAAATTTACCATTAATTATTTCGTATTTTTTGCCAGATTTTATCAACTTTCAAGATATCTTTACCTGCATTGAGAATTAGATAGCATTTATCAAGATAACTATCTTCTGGGTAGATGCTCTTATTGAGGCGAATTTCCTCTGGTAAAAGTTCGAAAGCTGCATCATTAGGAGTTGCATATTGCACATAGAGAGCATTTTTCATGGCGATTTCTTTGGTTAAAAGAAAATCGATAAATTTGTATGCAAGCTCTTTATTCTCGGAATTTTTAGGAATGACAAGAAAGTCAATCCAGAGTGTAGAGCCTTCTTTTGGCAAAGCAAAGCCAACATGCTCATTTTCATCCATTACCTGTAAAGCATCGCCATTATAAGCTTGCCCAAACCAAATAGTGCCGTCTTGCACTTCATTTTTAAAGCTATCTGAGTCGTATTGTGAGACATTTTTATCCCATTCCATGAGCGTTTTATTAGCCTTTTCCATTGCTTCGTCGCTAAAATCATTGGGGTCATAACCATTAGTAATCAGAGCCACGCCAACAACTTCGCGTGCATCATCGAGCATCGTAATGTTTCTTTTACCAGCAAATTTTGGGTCACCAAGCAAGTTCCAAGAGACATTTTGCATTTCTTCATCTGACATATAATTTTTATTGTAAACAAAACCGCAAGTTCCCCAGAAATAAGGTATGGAATATTTGTTTTCAGGGTCGAATTGCTCTGCTTTATGCAAAATAGATTTACTAAGATTATTGTAATTGGTCAACTTTGATTTGTCGAGTTCTTCGATTAAACCTTCATTTGCTAAAATTGTAACGTGGTCACCGCTTGGCACAATAATATCATAAGCGTCATTTGAAGTCTTCATCTTGGTCAACATATTCTCATTTGAATTGTAAGTGTCATAGACAATTGTGCAATTATTTGCCTTTTCAAACTCACGAATAATATCCTGATCAATATAATCAGTCCAATTAAAGACGTATAACTTTTCCTTTTTTGATCCTGCACACGATAGAACTAATACGCTAAGTGCAAGTATTAAACTGAGCTTCAAAATTTTATTCATTGCTCCTCCAATATTTTTTTAGTATAATTATTTAAGAGGCTTGCGCTGTCAAGATAAATTTTGATAAAAGTAAGCGTAGCCCAAGTAATTCATGATATATAATGCGTAATTTATAAATGTAGGGGCGAGCTTTGCTCGTCAGTCTCTGGAGAAATAATGTAGGGGCGAGCTTTGCTCGTCAGCCCTCAGAGAAATAATGTAGGGGCGAGCTTTGCTCGTCAGCCTCCGGAAAAATAATGTAGGGGCGAGCTTTGCTCGTCAGCCCTCTGGAGAAATAACGTAGGGGCGAGCTTTGCTCGTCAGCAGCGACGAAGTCGCATACATCTAATTGCTTTCACCTTCCTTTAAAAAACACCTTTCACGAATGTGAAAGCTCCCAACCCGCAGCGAAGCGAGGATCAAAGGTGTGTTGTAAAATAAAAAATCACCTCTAAACCCGCTCGTAGTAGGCATCTGCGAAAATGGATGAAAATAGTTTTCAAAAAAACACATTTTGTCCTGCCAATATATATAGAGGGGGTTGATTTAATTTATGATTCTACTTTATTCTTTTAAAAGCTATCTTGGTTACTATGCAACAGCCTCATTGATGGAAATAGAAGAATTTGCTTCGCTGCACAACTAAGGATAGTTGTGGGTACGTTTAAAAAAAACTGCCGATTTTTTTAAACGGTACCCGCAGCGAAGCGAGGATCAAAGGTGTGTTGTTCAAAAAACCCGTTGTTAAAAAAAAAATCACCCTAAACCCGCTCGTAGTGGTCATCTGCGAAAATGGGTGAAAATAGTTTTCAAAAAACATCATTTTGTAAGCCCTATATATATAGAGGGTGATATTTTTTTATGCTAATTTATACGAGATAATTCATAATACCTATTTTTATTATTCTATTGATTAGTGTAATGATTTTCGTGATATTTTTGCATTTTAAGTCAATATTATTATTATGATTTAATTATTTTTTGTTTTTATTATAGTGATATTTTTTAGTAATTTAGTCACATAGTTTATACATTTTTTTTCATATTTTACAAATAAGGCTTGACAAAAAATGTAAGCTTTTGAAATATGCTTAAAGTTGATTTTGTTCAATGAAAAAAACATAGCAGTGGAAGACGAGCATTTAAAAAGTGATCGAAATAAAAATAAATTAAAAAAGTTCTTGACAAGAAAACTAAGTAATTTAATTTTGAATTTAATTAGCCAATGTAGCTCAATGGTAGAGCAAGTGATTTGTAATCACTAGGTTGGGGGTTCGATTCCCTTCATTGGCTCCATATTTGTGGAGAGGTTCCCGAGTGGTCAAAGGGAACAGACTGTAAATCTGTCAGCGAAGCTTTCGAAGGTTCAAATCCTTCCCTCTCCACCATCTTTTGCGAGAGCAGTCATTTTTTGACTGTCTTTTTCGCATATATAAGCGGGAGTAGCTCAGTTGGCTAGAGCATCAGCCTTCCAAGCTGAGGGTCGCGGGTTCGAACCCCGTTTCCCGCTCCATATATACTTACGACAGGGCTTCTGAGTCGTGAAGTTTTAGCTTATATAGCTCAGTCGGTAGAGCACTTCCTTGGTAAGGAAGAGGTCACCGGTTCAAGTCCGGTTATAAGCTCCATTTTTTAAAAAAATATAATAAAGAATTAACTTAAGTCTGGGAGGAAAAATGGCTAAGGAAAAATTTGTAAGAACCAAACCACACGTAAATATCGGAACCATTGGTCATGTTGACCATGGCAAAACTACATTAACTGCTGCTATCACAAACTACTTGGCAAAAGTAGGTGGTGCTGCTGCTCGCTCTTTTGATAGTATTGACAATGCTCCAGAAGAAAAAGAAAGAGGTATTACAATTGCAACCTCTCACGTTGAATATCAAACAGAGACACGTCACTATGCACACGTTGACTGCCCAGGTCACGCTGACTATGTAAAAAACATGATCACAGGTGCAGCTCAGATGGACGGTGCAATTCTTGTTGTTTCAGCTGCAGATGGTCCTATGCCTCAGACACGTGAACACATTTTGCTTGCAAAGCAAGTAGGTGTTCCAGCTATGGTTGTATTTTTAAACAAATGCGACTTAGTTGACGATCCAGAATTATTAGAATTAGTAGAGCTTGAAGTTCGCGATCTTTTAAGCCAATACGGTTTCCCAGGTGACGATATTCCTATCGTTCAAGGTTCAGCTTTAAAAGGTTTGAATGGAGATCCAGAAGGCGAAGCAAAATTAAAAGAATTAATGGAACAAGTTGACGCTTATATTCCACTACCAGAGCGTAGTGTTGATAAGCCTTTCTTGATGCCAGTGGAAGACGTATTCTCAATTCCTGGTCGTGGTACAGTTGCTACAGGCCGTGTTGAGAGAGGTCTTTTGAAGCTCAATGATAAAGTTGAAAGACTTGGAATTAAAGAGACAATTGAGACAGTATGTACAGGTATCGAGATGTTCCGTAAGATTATGGAGCAAGCAGAAGCTGGTGACAATATTGGTGTATTACTTCGTGGTATCGGTAGAACAGATATCGAGCGTGGTATGGTATTAGCTAAGCCAAAATCAATCAAGCCTCATACCAAGTTTAAAGGTGAGACATATATTCTTACAGAAAAAGAAGGTGGACGTCATAAACCATTCTTTAACGGCTATCGCCCACAATTCTATTTCCGTACAACCGACGTTACAGGTACATTGCATCTTCCAGAAGGCGTGGAAATGATTATGCCTGGCGATAATGTAACAATTAATGCTGAGCTTATCACTCCAATCGCTATGGAGCAAGGTCTTCGTTTCGCTATTCGTGAAGGCGGAAGAACTATCGGTGCTGGCGTTGTTGGCGAAGTTATAGATTAATTAAGGAAAGATAAATGAGAGATATCATAGTACTTGCTTGCGAAGAGTGTAAGAATAGAAATTATACTACGACCAAGAATAAGAGAAAACATCCAAATAGAGTGGAATTTAAGAAATTCTGTCCTACCTGCCGTAAACATACACAGCACAAGCAAACCCGATAAACAGATGTTAAAGGATAGTAGTTCAACTGGTAGAGCGTCGGTCTCCAAAACCGAAAGTTGCGGGTTCGAATCCTGCCTGTCCTGCCATATATTAAAGTCAGCAGTATTTTGCTGCTGGCTTTTACTTAATTAATAGAGATCGGATAATAGATGAAAAAGATACAGAAATTTATCAAAGAAGTAATCAGGGAGATGAAGTTTGTCTCTTGGCCTAATAAACATGATATCAAAGAAGGTACAACCGTTGTTATTGTCATATCGGCAATAGTATCAATCTTCTTGTCATTAATAGATCTTGTTTTCGGACAAGTAATAAAATTGTTTATTTAAGAGTTTTAGATGAAGTATTATGTTTTGCATACATATTCAGGTCAAGAAAACCGTGTGAAAGACGCTATTGAGAGTGGTGCTCGGATTAATGATCTTGAGCAATACCTTGGCGATATCATTATACCCACGCAAAGAAGCTTTCATATCCGTAAGGGTAAAAAAGTAGAGCGTGAGCGTAAGGTATTCAATAGCTATATAATAATCGAAGCAGACCTAAATATTAAATTGCGTAGCTTTATTACAGGTATTTCTGGTGTTACACATTTTTTAGGCTCAAAAAGCAAGCCTATCCCACTATCAGAAGAAGAAGTTGACCGTATAAAGGGCGTTGCTCAGCGTGATAAATCAGATAGCAAAACATACAATTTCTTACCTGGAGATAAGATTAAGATTATAACAGGTCCTTTCACTGATTTTGAAGGTATTGTCGATAAAATTAATCAAGAAGCAAGCAAATTAATAGTTAAAGTTACAGTCTTTGGTAGGGTAACACCTGTCGAAGTAAATAGTGAACAAGTAGAAATAATATAAATTAAAATAGAGGAAATAAAATGGCTAAACCTAAAGACGTAGTACATATAATTAAATTACAATTGCCAGCTGGAAAAGCAACTCCAGCACCACCAGTGGGTCCTGCATTAGGACAAGCTGGTGTCAATATCCCACAGTTTTGTAAAGAGTTTAACGACAAAACAGCAGATAGCCCTGGAATGATATTTCCAGTCGTTATCTATGTTGCGAAAAATAAATCTTTCAGCTTCGAGATCAAAACCCCTCCAGCTGCTGTCTTAATAAGAAAAGAAGCTGGATTGGCAAAAGGCTCAGGTGTTCCCAACAAAACAAAGGTTGGATCAATTACCAAAGCACAATTAAAGAAAATTGCCGAACTGAAGATGAAAGACATGAACTGTTATTCCTTAGAGTCTGCTAAGAGTACTATCGCTGGCACTGCAAGAAGCATGGGTGTCACAATCAGTGACTAATTAATGCAACTGCAGGAGATGTATTCAAAGGAGTGTAAATGGTAAGAAGTAAACGGTACAAAAAAGCGCTGGAATCGGTGAATCATTTAGAGTATTATGATCTAAGTAAAGGTCTTGAGATACTCAAACAATTCCCTACAGCCAAATTCGATGAGACGGTTGAGTTGCATATGAATTTAGGTGTTGATCCCCGAAAAGCAGATCAACAGATTCGTAACTCACTCGTTTTGCCAAAAGGTACTGGTAAGACAGTACGAGTATTAGTATTTGCAGAAGGCGATAAAGCCGATGAAGCAAAAGAAGCGGGTGCAGACTATGTTGGAGTCGACGACCTCATTGAGAAGATCTCAGGTGGTTGGTTTGAATTTGACACTGTGATTGCAACTCCTAACCTTATGGGTAAAATTGGTCGTATTGGTCGTGTTTTAGGTCCTCGTAACTTAATGCCTAACCCCAAAGTTGGCACCGTTACAATGGATATTGCCAATGCAATTAAGGATGCTAAAGGTGGCAAAGTGGCTTATAGAGTTGATAAGTTCGCCAACCTTCATATTCCTGCAGGTAGATTATCCTTTAGTGTAGAAGATTTGAAAGAGAATATCTTAGCTCTTGTATCTGCTATCATTAAAGAACGTCCTGCTGCATTAAAAGGTCAATTTATAAAATCAGTGACCATCACATCAACCATGAACCCCAGCATCAAGATCAGTGTTAATTCAATAACACTTGAAGCGAAGAAATAGGAGGGTAATCATGCCAAAAGACTATAATATTAACAAAGTCGAAGAAATTAAACAAAGATTAAAAGACGCACGCGCGATTGTACTTGTGGACTACAAAGGAATTAATGTTGAAGAAGACAGTCTATTAAGAAGCAAATTTAGACAAGCAGATGTTGATTATTTCGTTGCAAAAAACACATTGATCAAACTTGCTTTAAAAGAGTTAGATATCACAAATCTTGACTCTCATCTTAGTGGACCTACAGCTGTTGCAGTTTCTGTAAAAGATGAAGTTGCTCCTGCTCGAGTAGTAAAAAAGTTCGTAGAAACGGAATTGGAAAAAGAGCGCAAAGAAATGCTCTTTTTTAAAGCAGGACTCATCAGTGGCGATTTATTTGGATCTGCACAATTATTACAATTAGCTGATTTACCACCTCGCGAAGAATTAATCTCAAAGGTTCTTGCGAGCTTCAATTCACCTATCAGTGGTTTTGTTGGAACCCTGCAAGGTATCATAAGAAAATTCGTTTACTGTGTAGACGAAATTGCAAAAAGCAAAACAAATTAAAGTATATATTCATTTGGAGGAAAAATGTCTGATAAAAAACAACAAATCATTGATATCCTGAAAGAAATGACAGTAATTGAACTTTCAGAATTAGTTAAAGAACTTGAAGAAATATTTGGCGTAACAGCTGCTGCTCCTGTTGCAGTTGCTGCTGCTGGCGCTGCTCCTGCAGCTGCTGCTGAAGAAAAGACTGAATTTAACGTTATTATTACAAGCGCAGGCGACAAAAAAATCAACGTTATTAAAGTTGTTCGTGAATTAGTATCTGGTTTAGGATTAAAAGAAGCTAAAGACTTAGTTGATAGCACTCCTAAAGCTGTTCTTGAAAATGTCGAAAAAGCAGAAGCTGAAGCAGCAAAAGCAAAATTAGTAGAAGCTGGTGCTTCTGTTGAAATTAAATAATTTCAGATTAAAATAAAAGGGAGCGACCTCTGTCGTTCCCTTATGTCATATATGAAAACAAGTGTTTTTGAACTTAAAAGATCAATTATCAAACAACCCTTTTTAACCATTTTTTTATTCTGAAAAGGAGATGCTTTTGAAAAAACAGATCAAAAGTTATTCCCGCATTACAAAGAGATTTGAGGAATTAGGTATTCAAAAAGTTGAAGTACCAAACCTAATTCAAGCTCAAATAGACTCTTATAATGACTTTTTACAAGCAGAATTGCATCCAAGCCAAAGAGCAAAAAAAGGAATGCAATCTGTATTTGAACAAATATTCCCAATAAGCGATACAAAAGGTCTGTATCGATTGGAATTCATCGAATATATGATTCTTAAAGAAAAATACGATATCGATGAGTGCGTAGAAAGAAATTTAACCTACGATGCACCTGTAAAAGCAAAAATGGAATTGATTTGCTATGACGAAGAAGTCCTCAAACAAACTGGGCAAAAACATGTGAAAAATGTTATTGAACAAGAGGTTTATTTAGGAAATATCCCATTGATTACACAACTTGGTACATTCATTATAAATGGTGCGGAAAGAGTTATCATCTCCCAATTGCACCGCTCACCAGGTGTGTTTTTTACAGAAGAAAGACAATCTGCTGGTAAAGAAACTTATGCGGCAAAGATCATCCCTTTTAATGGATCTTGGCTCGAATTTTCTATCGATTCATACGAGACAATGCACGTGTATATCGATAAAAAAAGGAAATTCCCTGTCTCTGTACTCTTGCGCTGCTTAGGATTATCAGAAAACCATGAAATTAGAAATAAATTTTACATAAGCGAAACTATCGAAACCGCTGATGCTAAAGGAAGATATCTCTATGAAAATGCTATCGATCCAAAAAATGGTGAAGTATTAGCTGATGCTGCTGAAGAAATCACTCCAGAATTGCAGAGCGACCTTCTTGACGCAAAAATAAAAAAAATAAAAGTATTGAAAGCTGGAACTGAAGCTTGGCATAAAATTATTGAAAATACATTAGCAAAAGATAATACAACTACACAAACTGAAGCTGCTCAAAAAATCTTTTCAATAATGAGACCAGGCGAAGAAATATCTGATGAAGCTGCTCTTGCTTACTTTGAAAAACTAATCTTCGATGAAAAAAGATATAATCTCGGCGAAGTGGGACGTTATAAATTAAACCAAAGCCTTGGTTTAGATACTGACCAAAATACCACTATACTCACCGCTGATGATATTTTTGCACTAATTGATAAATTAATAAAAATATACGCAGGCGTAGCGGAAGTTGATGATATTGATCACCTTGAAAATCGCCGTATCAGAACTGTTGGTGAATTGCTTGAAGAACAGTATGTTATCGGACTTTACCGTGTCGCAAGAACTGCTTCTGAAAGAATGAACCTATCAAGCTTGCAAGAAGAACCTAATGTGCATGACTTAATCAACTGTAATGCCTTAATTGGCGTAGTTAATTCATTTTTCTTAACTGGACAGCTTTCTCAATTTATGGAGCAGACCAACCCATTGGCAGCGATCAAACATAAAAGATCATTTTCTGCATTGGGACCAGGCGGTCTGACACGTGAAAGAGCAGGCTTTGAAGTTCGTGACGTTCACTTCTCTCACTATGGTCGTATTTGCCCAGTAGAGACACCCGAGGGTGCGAATATTGGTTTGATTGTTTCTCCATCGCTTTTTTCATCAATTAATAGATTAGGATTTTTAGAAACTCCTTATATAAAAGTGGAAAATGGTAGAGTTACAAATGAAATATACTATCTCAATCCAACCGAAGAAGATAAGTATGTTATCGGTCAAGCTACTGCAAATATTGACGATGATAGTATGATTATGGATGAGTATGTGCTTGCTCGTTTTAAAGATGAATTTATTCAAGTGAGCAGAAATGACATTCAGTATATGGATGTTTCACCACAACAAATCGTCTCTGTTTCAGCAGCATTAATTCCTTTCTTAGAGCATGATGACGGTAACCGTGCATTGATGGGCTCAAACATGCAACGTCAGGCAGTACCACTTTTAAACCCAGAAGCTCCCGTTGTAGGAACAGGGCTTGAAAGTGTTGTAGCGCAAGACTCTGGTGCATGTCTCACAGCGCCATATGATGGTATTGTTGAACATATTACATCATCATATATCGATTTAAAACGTAAAGATGCTAATGATGATCAAATTGATCTCACAGATGAAAATAGAATATATTTAAAGAAATATCTTCGTTCTAATCAAGATACATGCTTTAACCAAAGACCAATTGTAGAGGTTGGACAAGAAGTTAAAGCTGGCGATATCATTACAGACGGACCATGTGTCGAAGATAATAGACTTGCCCTTGGTAGAAACATGCTTGTAGCATTTATGCCTTGGTATGGTTATAACTATGAAGACGCTATTATTCTCAGTGAAAAAGTGGCAAGAGAAGATATACTCACCTCAATTTATATTGAAGTAAAAGAACTCTTGGTCAGAAACACTAAAAACGGTACAGAAAAACTCGCTTATGATATCCCTAACGTACCTGTGGTAGCTGCAAGAAATCTCGATAAAACAGGTATTATCCGCGTTGGTTCAGTGATCAAAGCAGGTGATATAATAGTTGGTAAAATCACACCAAAGAGCTCAGAAATTGATCCATCACCAGAAGAATCATTGATGAGAGCATTATTTGGTGATCGCGCTGGCGACTTTACTAATACCTCTTTAAAAGCAAAACCAGGCATGGAAGGCATTGTAATCGACGTAAAAGTTTTCTCCAGACTTGAAGATATAAAAGACTTTGAAGAAGAGAAAAAAGACGATATTGCACGCTTGAAAAGAGAAAAAGATGAAAGAGTCAGACGTGTAGATAACTTCTTAAAGAAAAAATTGAGCGAATTATTAGAAGGTGAAGTTGCTAAAACCATTATGGAAGAAAAGCAAAGTAACTTTATAATCGCACCAGGCAAAAAGATTACTAAAGAAGATATCAAAAAGATAAACTTTAAGAAATTGAACCTTGATTTTGAATTGGTTGAAAATCATGATAAAAATCAAATCATCTACTATGATGTTATACAAAAAGTTAAACATGCATTAGAAGATACAGATAATATTTACAAGAAAAAAAGAGAGCGCCTCAAACATGGTGATGAATTACCATATGGTGTTCGTAAAATGGTAAAAGTATATATTGCGAAAAAACGCAAGATTCAAGTTGGCGACAAAATGGCTGGACGTCACGGTAATAAAGGCGTAATCTCAAAAATTTGTCCTATCGAAGATATGCCATTCTTAGATAATGGAGAGCCAGTAGATATTATTTTGAATACATTGGGCGTTCCATCTCGTATGAATATTGGGCAGATCATGGAGACTCACTTGGGTATGGCAGCAAAGACACTCGGTTTTGACGTAGAAACTCCTGTTTTTGACGGTGCAGAACCTGAAGATATCCAAAATGAGCTCAGATTAGCAGGATTGCCAGAAGACGGAAAACGCGTATTATACGATGGTAAAACAGGCGAAAGATTCAAAGAAAATGTTACCGTTGGTATTATCTATATGCTTAAATTAAATCACTTAGTCGCTGATAAAATGCACGCACGCTCCACAGGTCCTTACTCTCTCATTACTCAACAACCACTTGGCGGTAAAGCACAACACGGTGGACAAAGATTGGGTGAAATGGAAGTTTGGGCTCTTGAAGCATATGGTGCAGCTTATTTACTTGAAGAAATGCTGACATTAAAATCTGATGACGTTGAAGGAAGAATTAGCGCTTATAAGGCAATAACTTCTGGTCAAAATGTACCTAAACCTGGTACTCCAGAGTCTTTCAATGTATTAATCAGCGAATTAAAATCATTATGTTTTGACATAGACTTTGTCATGACTAAGGATATATAAGGAGACAATATGAGTAACGACAATAAAATCCCAAAACAAACCACTAACTATGATGCCGTTCGGATCAGAGTTGCATCTCCAGAAAAAATCCGCTCATGGTCAAGAGGCGAAGTAACAAAACCTGAGACTTTAAACTATAGATCATTAAAACCAGAGAAAGACGGTCTCTTCTGCGAAAAGATATTTGGACCAGAAAAAGACTATGAATGTAGCTGCGGTAAATACAAAAAAAGATCATCTATGACCATTGTCTGCGATCGATGCGGCGTGGAAGTTACATCATCAAGAGTCAGACGCTCAAGAATGGGACATATTGAACTTGCAGTCCCTGTAGCACATATTTGGTTTGTCAAAAGCTCACCTTCAAAAATAGGGGCTTTGCTCGATTTAACAGTTAATAAATTAGAACGTGTCCTTTATTATGAATCATATATAGTGCTCGATCCAGGTGAAAGCGATTATGAGAAACTCGACCTAATCGATGCAGATGAATACTATGAAATCATCGATAAAGTGGGACCAAACTTTAAGGCAAAAATGGGCGCAGAAGCGATCAGAGAATTGCTTGAAGGTCTCAATCTCGAAAATGAGGCATACAAGATTAAGGCTCCTCTCGCTAATGAGACATCTGCTTTTAGAAAACAAAAGCTTATTCGTAAACTGAAAGTGGTAGAAGCTTTTATTCGTTCTGGAAACAGACCTGAATGGATGGTGCTCGAAGTATTGCCTGTCTTGCCACCAACTCTAAGACCATTAGTTGCGCTGGAAGGCGGAAGGTTTGCTACAGCTGACTTTAATGATTTGTATCGTAGAGTTATCTCCAGAAATAATAGATTAAAACAATTAATAGATATTCACGCCCCAGAAGTGATTCTTCGAAATGAAAAAAGAATGCTGCAAGAGGCGGTAGATGCTTTGATCGACAATCAGAGCAAGGCACGCCCTGTAAAAGGTAGAGGCAATCGACCATTGAAATCATTGACTGATCAGCTCAAAGGAAAACAAGGTAGATTTAGACAAAACCTCTTGGGTAAACGTGTTGACTACTCTGGACGTTCAGTTATTACCGTAGGACCACACTTGAAGATTCATCAATGCGGTCTGCCAAAAGATATGGCGATTGAATTATTCAAGCCCTTTATTATCGAAAAGCTTGAAAAATACGGTGAAATTGATAAGAGCAAATCAGCTAAAAAAATGGTTGAGAAAAAACAACCACAGATTTGGAAAATCTTAGAAGAAGTAATCGAAGATTATCCTGTATTGCTCAATAGAGCACCAACCCTTCATAGATTGGGTATACAAGCATTTATGCCTGTATTGACAGAGAGTAAAGCAATTGAATTGCATCCAATGGTCTGTAGCCCGTTTAATGCTGACTTCGACGGTGACCAAATGGCTGTCCACGTACCTCTCTCCTATGAAGCACAAATGGAAGCAAGAACCTTGATGTTATCTGCGAGAAACTTATTGCTACCTGCAAATGGTAAACTTGCGATGGCAGCGAGCCAAGACATCGTTTTGGGCTGCTTTTATCTAACTAATACCAAGCCACAAGAACCAGATCCAATCGAGAAGTTAAAACATTTTGCATCATTTGAAGAAGTCATGCTCGCTTATGAAAGAGAAGAAGCTTTGAATATGCAAAAAGGACAAGATAAACCTAATCGTACTTTTGACTTACACACTTGGATTAGAATTAAAGCTGACGACGTAGATTCAAAAGAAAGAGTTTGGTATACAACTACCGTAGGACGCGTGATCTTTAATAGTATATTGCCCAAAGAATTAGGCTTTCAAAACATTACTTTTGATAAAGGCAAGCTGAATGACTTAGCGATGAAAAGCTATAGATTAGTTGGTCAAGCAAGAACAGCGATTTTATTGGACGATATTAAAGATATTGGATTTAAATACGCTACCAAAGCTGGTATCACGTTTAGCTTTAGCGATATTGTTGTTCCTGAAAAGAAGAATGATATTATCGAAGAAACAGAACGTCAAATTAAAGAAATAGATGATATTTATCAAAATGGTGGTATTACAGAAAACGAAAGAAGCTCTCGTATCATTGATAAATGGAAAATTGCAACAGAACAGGTTACAGAAGCACTGATGGAAGAATTGGTGAAAGATAAAGATGGGTTTAACTCTATTTATATGATGTATCTGTCTGGTGCGCGTGGTGGTAAAGACCAGATTAAACAGCTCGGTGGTATGCGTGGTCTGATGGCAAAACCTGCGAAGTCAACAAGCTACGGTGAAGCTGAAATTATTGAATCTCCTATTAAGTCTAACTTTAAAGAAGGGCTTTCTGTATTGCAGTACTTTATTTCAACTCACGGTGCACGTAAAGGTCTTGCAGATACCGCTCTTAAAACTGCGGATGCTGGTTATCTTACACGCCGTCTCGTTGACGTGGCACAAAACGCAATTATTACTTCAGAAGACTGTGGTACTATCGAAGGACTCTTGGTTACACCATTAAAAGAAGGTTTAGAGACAATTCAATCGATTAAAGATCGTATCGAAGGTAGATTTGCAGCAGAAGATGTGAAAGACCCAATTACAGATAAGATTATCGTACATGCTAATGAATATATTGACGATGAAAAAGCAACAATTATTCAACAAAGAGGTATCTTCTCTGTGAAAATTCGCTCCGTCTTGACTTGCGAAGAGGTAAAAGGCTTGTGCATGAAATGCTATGGTAAAAACCTGAGCAATAATAAGTTGACCAATATCGGTGAGCCTGTGGGTATTATTGCAGCTCAAAGTATTGGCGAGCCTGGTACACAGCTTACCCTGAGAACCTTCCATATTGGTGGTACAGCCAGCACAGACGTAGAACGTGCAGAAGTCACTTCCAATTATGATGGTACTATTAAATTCGATAGAATGAACTATGTTGTTAATAAAAATGAAGAACTGATCTCTGTCAGTCACTTGGGTAGAATTCAAGTATTAGACGAGAAAAACGTTGTTCAAGAAGAATATAAAGTTGAATACTCGGCAAAAATCGATGTTCGTGATGGTCAGAAGATAGTTAAAAATACCAAGCTATTTAGTTGGGACCATTACAATAACTCATTGATTGCGACAACGAGTGGTGTGGTTAAATTTGAGAACTTCCAAAAAGACTTTACTTATAAAGAAGAGTTTAACGATCTCACAGGTCAAAGAGAAATCACGATTATTGAGAGTAAAGATCGTAGAATTCAACCACAAATAGCTATTGTAAATAGCGAAAATACAAAAGAAGAAAAGCTCCTTTTGCCAACAGGCTTAGTGCTTGAAGTTGCCGAAGGTGATAAAGTAGAGATTGGTGATATTCTCGGTAAATCAACACGTATCACTATAAAACAAAGAGATATTACTGGTGGTCTTCCACGTGTCCAAGACTTGTTTGAAGCACGTGAACCCAAAGACAAAGCTTTGATTTCATTTATTACAGGTAGAGTATCAATCGGTGACTTGACAAAGTCAGGTCGTGCAATTTATGTTACAGCAGATACAGGCGAAAATGAAAATGAAATACAAGAGAAATATATTGTTCCTCCTGGAAAGCGTATTATTGTCCATCAAGGAGATTTAGTAGAAAGTGGTGACGCATTATCTGACGGTATTTTAGATCCTCACGACATCTTAAAAGCGAAAGGTATTAAAGCAGCCCAATTCCTTATTCTCAATGAAGTGCAAGAAGTATATCGTAAACAAGGAGTTAAAATCGACGATAAGCACGTTTCGGTGATTATTCGTCAAATGTTTAATAAAGTTCGTATCTCAAACCCTGGCTATACCAATTTTCTTGAAGGCGAATTAGTAGATAAAAATGCCGTTATTAAAGAGAATAAGCGTATCGAGACCATTGAAATCAAGAGAGAAGATAAGATTCTTACTATCGATGAAAAAGTTGCAAAGTTTGAGCAAATACTTTTGGGTATTACTAAGGCATCTCTATTAACAGATAGCTGGCTCTCCGCTGCAGCATTCCAAGAGACTTCACGTGTCTTGACCGAAGCATCGATCGAAGGTCGTCTTGACTTCCTTGAAGGACTAAAAGAAAGCATTATACTTGGATACAGAATCCCAGTCGGAACAGGAACAAAATACTATAATCAAATGGTACAGAAAGAGATTAAGAATGGTAAAACCATTAAAGAAATCATCCAAATGTTCGCTCATAGCGATGAAATTGACGAACACGAAGAATCCATAGACGAGGTGTTGGATTTTTAAGCCATACAATTTACTTGACGAATTAATGTCAGTAATTTTTATGGTAAAAGTGATCTCTTTCAAATTGGCAAAATCAAAAAGGAGGAAAATGTGCCAACAATCAATCAGCTGATCCGCAAAGGTCGCACAACAATTGAAAAAAAGAAAAAGAATAGAGCTCTGGAAGCTTGCCCACAACGTAGAGGTGTATGCACACGTGTTTATACATCATCACCTAAAAAACCTAACTCAGCTTTGCGTAAAATTGCCCGTGTTCGTTTGACAAACGGAATTGAAGTAACTGCATATATACCAGGCGAAGGCCATAACTTGCAAGAACACTCCATCGTACTCGTACGTGGCGGTCGTGTAAGAGACCTTCCAGGTGTTCGCTATCATATTATTCGTGGTGCATTAGACTGTGCAGGCGTCGACAAACGCGTAAATAGCCGCTCAAAATACGGTTCAAAAAGACCTAAGAAATAAGGGAGGAATCAATGGCAAGAAAAGGTAAAGCAATAAAAAGAGAAATACTTCCAGATCCAAAATATAATAGCATTATGCTCAGTAAATTTATAAATTGCGTAATGAAACATGGTGAAAAAAGCGTCGCTGAAAAAATCGTGTATGGCGCTTTAGAAATTGTAAGCGATAAAACCAAAAAAGAAGGTATCGAAGTTTTTACAGAAGCTTTGAATAATGTTCGCCCTTTGGTAAAAGTTGTTTCAAGAAGAGTTGGTGGATCAAACTACCAAATCCCAACTGAAGTAACTGAAAAAGCAGGTATTGCAATTGCATTTCGTTGGATCATCGCTGTATCAAGAAGTAGATCTGAGAAAAGCATGAAAGAATGCCTTGCAGCCGAGCTTTTGTCAGCTTATAAAAAAGAAGGAACAAGCGTTAAAAAAAGAGAAGATACACATAAAATGGCAGAAGCAAATAAAGCTTTTGCTCACTTACGCTGGTAAACTTTTTTACATATTAGAGTATATATATAAAACCACGGGCAATCTTGCCCGTGGTATATGTTGTTTAAGAGTATAGAGGGAAAATGACTGAAATATCAGATATACGAAATATAGGTATTATCGCGCATATTGATGCAGGTAAAACTACTACTACAGAACGTCTTTTGTACTATACAGATACTATCCATAAAATGGGTGAAGTCCATGATGGTAATACCACTACTGACTGGATGGAACAAGAAAAAGAAAGAGGTATCACTATTACCTCTGCAACCATAACCTGTTTTTGGAAAAACAAACAAATTAATATTATCGATACACCTGGTCACGTTGACTTTACTGCAGAAGTTGAAAGATCTTTAAGGGTGCTTGACGGTGCGATCGGCATATTTTGCGCTGTGGGTGGTGTAGAACCACAATCAGAGACAGTTTGGCATCAAGCAGACAAATACTCTGTGCCAAGAATTGCCTATATCAATAAGATGGATAGGCTCGGAGCTGATTTTGAGAACGTTTTAGAAATGATCAAAAATAGGCTTACCCCCAATGCTACCTGTATTCAGCTGCCAATTGGCAAAGAAGACCATCTAACAGGCATTATTGACTTGGTCGAAATGCGTACAGCTATTTTTAATACAAGTGACAATCCCAAAAACTACGAATATGCCGAAATACCTGAGAACCTGCTTGAAGTAGCTAAAAATGCAAGAGAGATCCTAATTGATAAAATTGCTGATTTTGATGATGAACTAATGTTGGCTTTTCTTGAAGGAGATGACATTAGTCCATCATTAATAAAACGTGCTTTGAGAAAAGGCGTTATTCAAAATAAAATCGTTCCTGTTTTAACTGGCTCTTCTCTAAAAAACTTTGGTGTGCACCTATTACTCAATGCTATCAATGATTATTTACCATCGCCAACAGACATCACATTGCCAGAGGTGATTGACAGAACAAACAATGAAAAAATATGCTTAAAAACAGATCCTAATGCAAAGTTTGCTGCTTTAGCATTTAAAGTTCAAATAGAAAAACATACAGGAAAGCTCGTTTATATCCGCGTTTATAGTGGCACACTCAAAAAAGGTGAGATCTTTTACAATCAAACAAATGGCAAAAAAGAGAGGGCTATCCGCCTGATCCAAATGCAATCGAATAAGAAGAATGATATCGATCATGCACGAGCAGGTGATATCGTAGCGCTTGTCGGCACAAAGTTTACCTTTACAGGTGACACGATTACCGAAGAAAATAACCCTGTATTATTATCAAAGATGGACTTTCCTGAATCTGTTATTTCTATCGCAATTGAGCCCAAAACGAAAGCAGATCAAGATGATCTCTCAGAGGCATTGACACGATTAGAAGAAGAAGACCCTACTTTTAAAGTTAAGCAAGATAAAGATACAGGACAAATCCTCATTACTGGTATGGGCGAACTACATCTCGATATTATACTGGATAGATTAAAAAGAGAATACAATATCTCGGTAAACCAAGGCAATCCACAAGTCACATATAAAGAGACAATAACTGAAATATGCGAGGTTGACGAAGAATTACGCCGTGAATTAAACAATAAAATCACTTATGGCTATGTCAAATTAAGGCTCTCGCCATATGACTATGAAAATGATCCAGAAAACCATTTACAAAAAAAGAACAAGTTTATAAATAGAGTTGAATCTGATGAGATACCAGCCTCAATTATCGAAGCAATCAAAGAAAGCGCTTTCAACTCTTGCTCTGATGGTCCTTTGCTAAGCGGGCAAATAGAGGGACTACAAGTTGAATTAATCGACACAGCTTATCACCAAGGTGAATCGAATGAGGTTGCTTACCGTGTAGCAACGGGTATGGCGATCTCAAAAGGTTTGCAAAAAGCAGGTGCCTTGATATTGGAACCTATTATGAATGTAACAATCATCTCCCCAGTCGACTTTATTGGGGACATAATTGGCGATATTAATGTAAGACGAGGAAGAGTAATCGAAATACGAACAATGGGTCAAAAGCAAGAGATTCTTGCAGAAATTCCTTTAAATGAGATGTTTGGTTATTCAACCAGAATCCGCTCTCTGTCGCAAGGACGCGCCGTCTTCACAATGGAATTTAAAAAATATGAAAAAATTCCTTTACAATTACAACAAAATCTGTTAAAAAAGATAAGAGGATATTAAAAGGAGGAAACATGGAAATAGCTCTTGATTTTACAGGAAAAACTGCTCTTATGAAAATTGATGGGGTCATCTCAAGCGATAATGCTTATCTGTTTCAAGAAAAACTTAATTCAGTCCTAAATTCCGATGTAACCAAACTTGATATGGATTTATCTGCCTGCAGAAATATGAGTAGCATCGGCATAGGCAAACTGCTTATCTTTTATAAAGACTTTATCGCTCGTAATGGCGAAATCGAGATTATCAAATCTTCTACAGCTGTCTATGAGCTATTCAATACGATCAAGCTCAATCAACTAATTTCTATCAGCTTATAATGTTTTATGTCTACCGCAGCAAACAGGATCCTTCTGGTCGATGATGATATTGAATTATTAAATTCATTAAAGAACATTCTTTCTGTTTATAAGTTTGAAGTTGATCTTGCCAGCAGTGTAAATATCGCATTAAACAAAATCACTGAAAACAACTATAATTTAGTCATTAGCGATATCGAAATGCCCAAAAAAAGCGGGCTCGAATTACTCGATCAATTAAAGAGAATTATGTTGCTCGATATACCTGTTATTCTGATGACAGGACATCTGGAAATCGATTATGCTATTGAAGCAATCGCTCTTGGTGTCGATGACTTTATCAAAAAACCTATTGAATCAAACACTATTCTAAAGTCAATCAATAACCTTCTCATTAAGAGCAAGATTAAAGAAAAAAAGGATAAGATTGACCCAAATATTAATGCCATCAGCTGGAGTTTTGAGTTTTCACCATATGACTTTTTGAATCAGAACATTCCTGATCATATTTTATATCTAATCAAAAAGAGCATTTATCTGCCAATTAAGTGTATCAATGAATTGTCTGTTTGTCTTGAAGAAACCATCACAAACGCATTTATACATGGGACATTAATGATACCTGATTCAATTCGTCAACAGTCGCATGGAGATTATCGCAGCTTCATCAATGCACAAATGAAAACAGATATTGCAAACAAAAAAGTTTTTGTAAACATTGATTATTGTGGCACTAAAAAGACATTGACTTTCAGTGTAAAAGATCAAGGGACGGGTTTTAATACACAAACAATTGATGCAAATAATACGCTAATGCTGGACTTTAGTTATTCGACAGGACGAGGATTAAATCTGGTACGAATACTCTCTAATAAGATCACTTTTTTAGAGAATGGTTCAAGAATTATTTTTGAAAAAAAAATAAATGAAAACTGACTCTGCCAGCTATATTGGCGCTCTATTAAATGAATCTACTGTTTTTTTACTTGAAAAGGGTATTACCAGTGCAAAGGTTGACGCTGAATTAATCTTTATGCACTTTTTGCAGATGAAAAGAGCTGAGCTATATCTTTCTCACAATATGATAATTGAGGAAAAGATTGCTGTTCAGATTAAAAATGCACTACAAAAGAGAGGCACGCATTACCCACTGCAATATATCTTGAATGAAGTACATTTTTTAAATACAAAGCTTTATGTTGACGAGTCTGTGCTCATCCCACGACCAGAGACAGAGTTTCTTTGCGACATGATAATCAAAGAGTATAAAGGGCAAAACAAAGAGATCAGTTGTCTCGATATTGGCACAGGTTCGGGGGCTATTGCAATTGCCATAAAGAAAGAATTACCACACATCAAGATGGAGGCGTGTGATATATCCGACAAAGCGCTTTTGACTGCGAAGAAGAATGCAAATGCTAATAAAGTTGAAATTAAATTCTTTACTTCAGATCTATTTGAAAAGGTCAGCGACAAATACGACCTGATCATTTCAAATCCCCCCTATGTCACAGAAACAGAATACCAAACGCTCGAAGATGAATTGAAACATGAACCCAAAAATGCTCTTGTTTCCAATCATGAAGGGCTTCAACATATTTTCATGATAATAGAAAATGCTCTATTATATATGAATACAAATGCGAAACTATTTATCGAAAACGGCTATCAGCAATCAGAGAAGATTGTTGAGTTTGTAAAAAAACATAATTACAATTCATTCGAAATCATCAAAGACTTATGTGGTATCGAAAGATTTATTAAAATGGAGGCATAATGGATAGCTTTATTATAGAAGGTGGACACCCCTTAAAAGGAGAAATAAAAGTCAGCGGTGCAAAGAATGCAGTTTTGCCGCTCATGGCAGCAGCTCTTTTAGCGCCAGGTAAAAGCGTATTGAGCAATGTACCCAAGCTCATAGATTTGAAAATAATGGCTCATCTTTTAAGAGTCATTGGGGCTCGTGTAGATTATGAAAACGAGCAGATGGCTATCGATGCCACAACCTGCACATGCTACGAAGCACCTTATGAGCTTGTCTCTCAAATGCGTGCCTCAATTTATGTTTTAGGACCTCTTTTAGGGCGCTATAGAAAAGCCATTGTCTCATTTCCTGGCGGCTGTGCCATAGGTTCAAGACCTGTTGATTTACACTTGATGGGCTTTGAAAAAATGGGTGCCAAAATAGAAATCGAGCATGGCGATATTATTGCTGAATGCAAAGACGGGCTCAAGGGCGCTGAAATTGAATTCCCCTTTGTCTCGGTTGGTGCGACCGCCAATATCTTAATGGGCGCTGTTTTAGCAGAAGGAATCACGACCATCAAGAATGCTGCACTCGAACCTGAAATAAGCCATTTAGTTGACTTTCTATGTCTTATGGGTGCCAAAATAGAAGGCAAGGATACGAGCACACTCACTATTGAAGGGGTTAAAGAATTAAAGCCAGCCAATATCAGAGTGATTGCTGACCGTATTGAAGCGGGCACATTTATCATTGCTGCAGCCATTACAAAGTCACCGCTCAAAGTCGTCAATTGCAATCCTGAGCATCTCAAAGCCCTGATGATAAAACTCGAGCAAGCGGGCTGTCACTTCAGAGTTGAAGACAATGATATCTTTGTTTTGTCTGCAGAAGAGATAAAACCCGTAGATATCGTAACTGAACCATTTCCCAGCTTTCCCACAGACTTGCAAGCGCAGTTTATGACCTATATGGCATTAGCAAATGGCTGTTCACACATTACTGAGACTATTTACCCTGACCGCTTTTTACACGCAGCCGAGCTCAATAGATTAAATGCAAATATCTCTGTAAAAAATGGCACAGCTACAATCAATGGTGTCCAAAGCCTCTCTGGAGCTGAAGTTATGGCGACAGATTTACGTGCCAGTGCTGCATTAGTTTTGGCAGGACTTGTTGCAAAAGGTCAGACTAAGATCTCAAGAATTTATCACATTGACCGTGGTTATGATAAAATAGAAGAAAAACTCTCTAATGTAGGCGCAAATATCAAAAGAGTATTGGGGTAATAATTCAAAACTATGATTTATGCTGTAGCAATGAGCGGAGGCGTGGATAGCTCTATTGCCGCCTTATTATTAAAAGAGCAAGGGCATCATGTGATTGGCTTTACCATGTATCATTTTAATGATCGCACTTTCCCTTTTCAGCAAGGCGCCCTCAGTAAAGCTGTTGAAGATGCACAAAATGTTGCCAAAAGCCTCGGCATAGAGCATTATACGATAGATCTGCAAAAAGAGTTCAATGATATTGTCATCAATGACTTTATCAATCAGTATAAAAAGGGTTTGACACCCAATCCTTGCACGCTGTGTAACCCAACAATTAAATGGGGTGCTTTCTTAAATAAGATCTCTGATATTATGTGCGAAAAATACAATTCAAGCGACTTTATTATCGCAACTGGTCATTATGCTAAAAAAGTCATAATAGGGCAAAAATCAGCCATTTTTCGCCCTTCTGACATAAAAAAAGATCAGACCTATATGCTGTGGCAACTCTCACAAAAGCAGGTTGAACAAAGCCTTTTTCCATTGACTGATTTTACCAAAGAGCAGATCAGAGCAATGGCGCACAAAGCAAATCTACCCGTAGCTCAATCGAAAGACAGTCAAGATATTTGCTTCATTGACAAAGATTATCACACCTTTTTAAACAATTATATTTCTGCAAAAGAGGGTAATATTATTCTCCCTGATGGCACAATCATTGGCAAGCATAAAGGGCTTATTTATTACACGATTGGTCAGAGAAAAGGGCTCGTGCCATGGACTAAGCCACTCTATGTGATGAAAATAGATAGCAAAGCAAATACCCTAATAGTGACAGATGACCCCACAATGCTGGAGAGTAAGACCTTCAAAATTCATCAGATTAATCTCATCAGAGAAGATTTGCCTTTATACGCTACAAATTTGAGGGTCAAGGTGCGTTATCATAGCCCCGATGAAGAGGTGCAGTCTTTACATTTTCAAGATGATATTCTCACTGTTGAATTGAAAAAGCCCGTAAGTGCCATTTCGCCTGGTCAGTCAGCTGTCTTTTATAGAGATGATGAATTAGTTGGCGGCGGCGTGATACTTCCTTTTGATTAGCTATTCCCCATTCCTTTTGCCTTATAAATGCTTGCCAAAATCTCAGCCACAGCAGCATAAAACTGCACATCAATAGGCTTCCCAATCTCTGAATGTTTATACAATAGCCTTGCCAGCGGCTTATCTTCGACAATTGGAATATTATTCTCTTTGGCAATTTCTTTTATTTTTTCAGCAATCAATCTCTTTCCTTTAGCGAGGACAATTGGGGCATCAGATACTTCAGGGTCATACTTAATGGCGATCGCCAAATGAGTGGGGTTTGTGATCACGACATCTGCTTGTGGCACGTCTCCCATCATTCTTTTCATCGATTCTTCCATCATTAATTTTAAGATTTTACGTTTTACTTGTGGATCGCCCTCGAGCTGTTTAAATTCGTCTTTTACTTCGGACTTAGTCATTTTGAGTTTTTTCATATAGAGGAATTTACTCCAGACATAATCTATAACAGCAAAAAACACATAAAATATGAGTAGATAGATGATTACGCGAATGATTATCTTTAATAAGTAAGTAAAAATCTGATATATATCTAAGAAAATCAGTCCCATGAAGTTGTCTACTTCTTTTCTCACCACCAACCAAATATTTATTGTCAGAATCGCTAATTTAACTAGTCCCTTAGCAAGTTTTTTAAATCCATCCATAGAGAAGACTTGGTTTAAGCCATTCATTTTTAAGAAATCTAAGTTCCACTTTAGTTTATCGGTAGTGACAATCCACCCAACTTGCACAATTGAAGCAATAGTACCGCTGATCATCAATATCAAACCAATTGGACCAATTATTAGCCAGAAATAAATGAAATACTTATTCGCCAAGTTCTGTACACTAAGAATATCCAGCCTTGTATTAAAATTCAAAAAGGCATATGTAAAAAACTCTTTAAAGACATACAGAAGAAAAGGTCCGCCCACCTTGAGAATTACCAAGAGAATCAAAAGAAATATTGCCGTATCGATCTCGCTTGAGCGAGCAACATCTCCTTTCTTTCTGGCATCTTGTAGTCGTTTACCAGTGGGGGCTTCTGTTTTCTCTGTTTCGTCTGCCATTACCTAATCCAAGATTGTTTTCAAAAAGGTATCTGTTTCACTGACATTTTTAAAAAGAAAACCATAATTAATATTACTTGAAATATGTATTTGATGGTATTTTATTTTATTATCGACATTAGTCTCACCCCAATTATAAGCTGCCAGAGCGAGACTATAATTATTCTTATATTTGTGCAAAAGGTACTGTGTATACTGTGCCGAGAGCTGAATATTTACCCATGGCAGCCACAATTGCCATTGTTTGATTGAGCTATCCATATACTTTGCTGTTAAATAAGTAATCTGTCCGACTCCTATTGCCTTAGCGGACGAGTAAGCAAAGCAACGAAAAGAGCTTTCTGCTTCAATTTGCTTATAAAAATACTTAGTATTTAATGAAAACTGTTTCCCATAATAGTATGTTAATAGCATATTTGTCAAAGGGTTAAACAGGGCTATTACCATTAAAATAATAATCATTTGGCTAATAATAAAAAGTTTATTCATTACTTTTTTTGTGCTTTAACACTTGCCAAATTACGCTTAAAGCCCTCATTTTGTGGTGATAATTTCACAGCCATTTCAAAATAAGGTTCTATCTCTTTTTTACTCTTATTTGCCATTGACATTGCAATGCCTATAGTATTATTAATCATAGCATTATCTTCATCTAAAGACAATGCTTGCTGAAAAGACTCAATAGCTTCATTTAATAATTTCTGCTCTTGCAATTCTAAGCCTTTAAAGAATAACTCACGCGACTTAACATATTGTTCCCGCTTTTCTGCATCCAATAATCGTTCATAGTTCTTTTTATAGAGTGGGAAGTCACTGTGATTCTCATGCAGTTTTTGATAGCATTCAATTGCCTTATCCCATTGCCTGAGTACGGTATAGCTCTCCCCTATGGTAGTCAGAATTACTTCATTATCGGGAAATTGTTCTAATGTTTTCTCCAAATAACCCAAAGCTTGACTATGCTTATTCATGGCTATGAGCACCAGTCCCATATTAAACTGATTGATATAATTATTATTCAGAATCAGAGCCTTTTCAAAGCAGGTATAAGCCTTTTTATTCTGCCCTTGTGTTAAGAGTCTTTGCCCTCTATTTTGTAAATATTTCTCTTTAAAACGCTGAAAATAGCTAATTAACATCCACTCTCCATTTGTAAAAGCAAGTTGCCCATCATTTCTAATGGGCAACCACTTAATAACATTTTTTAGATTAAGCCATCTCTTCTGAGAGATGCAGCCGCATCAGGTTTTCTACCTCTAAAGCGAACATATAAGTCCATTGGATGCTCTGTATTGCCTCTTGCCAAGACATTTTCTCTAAAAGAGCGTGCAGTTTCTTGATTGAAAATGCCATCTTCCAAGAACTTTTCAAAAGCATCAGCATCAAGCACTTCTGCCCATTTATATGAGTAATAACCAGCAGAGTAACCACCAGCAAAGATATGTGATAAGCTGGTTGAGATACAGCTACCTTCGACTCTTGGGAGTAAGCGCAGTTTTTCTATTGCATTATCTTCGAATTCGATCACACTCTTCACATTTCTATTATCTTGAGAGTACCACGCCATATCAAGCATACCAAAGTTTAGCTGTCTAATATTGAAAGAAGCCTTATTGAATTTCTCTGCTCTACGAACTTTCTCGACTAATTCTTTGGGTATCAATTCTCCAGTTTGATAATGATAAGCAAAGAGTTTTAATGTTTCTTCTTCTTTCACCCAATTTTCCATTATTTGGCTTGGTAATTCCACAAAGTCCCAATACACGCTTGGGCTTGCAAGTGATGGATATGTACAATCAGACAATAGTCCGTGTAATGCATGACCAAATTCATGGAAGAGTGTTTCAACTTCTCTGAGATTGAGCAAAGAAGGTGTATCTGATGTTGAAGGAGTCAAGTTTGCTACGATTGAGATGAATGGTCTTACCACTTCGCCTCTAAATAAGCCTTGAGAGCGATAGCTTGTCATCCAAGCACCGTCTCTTTTGGTCTCACGTGGGAATAAGTCGAGATATAATAAGCCAACGAAGTCATTTTCATTTTCTCTAACTTCATAGACAGTTACATCTTTATGATAAACAGGCACTTCTTTATTTTCGACAAATCTCAGTCCATAGAGTTTTCCTGCTGTTTTGAAGATACCTTCAATGCAGTTTTCCATTTTGAAATATGGTTTTAATTCTTCTTCATTAAAATCGTATTTCTCTTTTTTCAAAATTTCTGAGTAATAACTGGAATCCCAACTCATAAATTCGTCCAAATTATCAATACGCTTAGCGAGGGCTTTCAATTCTTCTACTTCTTCTTTTGCTTTAGGATATGAGACTTGATATATCTTCTCCAAAAATTCATTGACTGTCTCAACGTTTTCAGCCATTCTCTCTTGCAGGGTATAATCTGCGTGGTTTTTATAACCTAAAAGTTCTGCTCTTTCATGTTTCAAGGTGATGATTTTTTTGATGATATCTTGATTATCAAAATCATCATTAAAAGCTCTTTTCCCTGCTGCACGTGAAATTATCTCTCTCAGCTTTCTATTTTTTGCATAGCTCAATACAGGGACGATAGATGGAGCTTGTAAGTTAAAAGCCCATTTATCTTCTTTCCCTCTTTGTTTTGCCAATTCTTTTGCAGCTTGCTTAGCTGTTTCTGGCATACCGTCGAGCTCTTCAATTGTATCCACAAAATGGATAAAAGAGTTAGTTGAATTGAGCACATTTCTTGAATAACTTGGTGAGAGTACAGATAATTCTTGGTCGATCTGCTCGAGTTTCTTTTTCTTTTCTGGATCCAGCAATGCGCCATTTCTGATAAAGCGTTTGTAAAGCATATTTACAAGTCTCTTTTGTTCAGCATTTAGTCCATCTTGGTTTTCGTAAACGTGTTTTACTTTTTGAAAAATCACATCGTCCAAAAACACCTCAGAAGAGAGAGACGCCAATTTTGGTGAAATTTCATTTGCCATTTGCTTAAATTCATCATCAGATTCAGCAGAGAGCAAATTAAAAAAGACGCCTGTTACAATGCCCAAATCTTCTTCACCGACTTCCAAAGGTAAAATTGTGTTTTCGAAAGTTGGTGTAGCATTATTTTCTTTTAATTCTTTCAAGCCTTTACGTGCGTCTTCCAAGCCTTTATCGATAGCTGGCACATAGTGCTCTTTTTTAAATAGGTGAAAAGGAATAGAGTCAAACGGTGTATTCCATTTCTCAAAAAAAGGGTTATTGTTCATGAAAACTCCTTATTTATTTTATTTTTTCTTTATTTCTTGGGGTTAATTTCAAGTAATTCAACTTCAAACTTTAATGTTGCTTTTGGAGGTATTACTCCGCCAGCGCCTCTATCGCCATATGCCAGGTTTGAGGGAATAGTCAAGACTCTCTTTTCGCCAATTTTCATTCCTTCTACGCCTTGATCCCAGCCCTTTATTACCATGCCAGCACCCAATTTAAAATCAAATGCTTGATGTCTATCTAATGAGCTATCAAACTTCGTTCCGTCCATTAACCAGCCTGTATAGTGGACTCTTACAAGGTCGCCTTTTTTACATTGCTCGCCTTGACTTTCTACTAAAACCTCATATTGTAATCCTGAATCCATTTTCACAACCTTTCTATTTTTTGATTTAGTAGCTGCTGCAAATAAGCTAACAACTAATATGCTTATAAAAAGCAAAATTAACACTTTTTTATCCATAGCATAACTCCTTATAAATCATGATTTTTCATTAAAGACTAATAATATCCATTAATTTAAAACAGATTATTTAGTAAAGTAATTTTTCATTAATAGTAATAATTTAACTCAAAAAGAAGAAAAAACAATAAGTTTTTAACTATAAAAGATCAGTTAAATCAAAGCAAACCAAGCTTCATCACCTCTATCAATGCTATTGCATAGTAGCCAAAATTACTGATAAAAGAATAAAGCAAAAATATCAATTTAAAAAACATCACCCTCTATATATATAGGACTTACAAAATGGTGTTTTTTGAAAACTATTTTCACCCAAATCAGCAGATGCCTACTACGAGCGAGTTTAGAGGTGATTTTTTTTTACCACACAAACAACTATCTTTATGCCGTAGGTCAATTACACCTTAAATCTCAACTCACAGTATTCACCAGTCTGTAAACTTGAATTATGCATTAATCACACCCCTATATCTTTTACTTGACAGTAAAACAAAAGCAAATAATTTGTGAAAAAAAGAGTATTAAGGAGATCAAAATGAAAAAGAAATCACAATTACTTCAAATTCTATTTCTGGTTTTTGCTCTGACTCTTAGCTTTGGGCTTTGGGCTCAAACACAAAGGGTTTTAGAAGACGAGTTTATGCCCCCTACTGGAGTCCTTGCAAACTCAACACAAGACCAAGTAGATCTCACCTGGAATGATCCAGAAACGGGCATTGATGTATGGTTTAGTCACACCCAAGCAAATACTTTTGACGATGCTATAGGCACTGGTGGACCAATAGACTTTGAAGTTGCTCAACGCTTCTCACAAAGCCAGCTTCAAGCTTTTGGCGTGTCCGGTGCAACCTTGACAAAAGTTCAGTTTATGGGACATGAACCTTCTGCTTCATATACTTTAAAAATCTATATTGGTGGATCTAATGCTACTCCTGGCTCTCTTGCTTTAACCCAAGCTGTTCCAAACATGATTGAGCAGCAGTGGACAGAAGTTGAATTATCTCAAAGCATCACCATCCCAACTGAGGGCGAGCTATGGATTGCTATTAGCATCTCGACCCCAACAGGCTTTCCCGCTTGCTGTGATGCAGGCCCCGCTATTGGCAATTATGGCAATATGATTTTCTTAGAAGATGGCTGGTATACACTTGATATGCTCGCTGATTCTGATGCAAATTGGATGATTAAAGGATTGGCTTCAGGTGCAAGCGAAGTAAATAGTATCGTATTTGGTAATGATTCTACACAAAATACTGATCTTATTTCTATGAATAAAAGAGAAACAAGTATTTTAAAAAAGGCTTCTGCAAATGGAGTTTATATTGCAAAAAATAATGACTTTACACAATTATCATCAACAGAAAATTATAGGCAAAATACTCGCACACTCACAGGCTATAATGTTTGGAGAACGCCAATCGCATCGATGAACAATGAAAATACCTGGACTCCTATTGCAACTAACCTGACAGAAACAAACTACATTGATGAAACCTGGGCTGATGTTGCTACTGGCGAGTTCAAATACGTTGTCAAAGCAGTATATACAGACGGCATTTCTGCGCCTGCTTTTTCAAATACTATTTATAAAAACATGACCTGTGATGTCACTATCGTTTTAGCTACCGAAGACGGTGTATCGCCTGAAGGAGCAATGATTACCCTTACAAATCAAGATGGCAATTTAACTCATATTTACTCTGCTACAGCAAGTTCAGAGGCTACCAGTTTTCTTGATGTTTGGCATGGACTTTACAATTTAAAAGTTGTTAAAGATGGCTATCAACCTATTGTTGAGACCGATATTATCATCAATCAAGCTGAATATACACATCCTACCATTGTTTTACCTGTAAGATATATTATTTTATCAGAAAGCTTCGATGGTGATTTTCCCCCTGAGGGCTGGGAAATTGTAGATAATGATGCTGATGAGCTCAATTGGTATAGATTTACCAATACGCCTTATAATGGTGTGGCTTGTGCAGGTTCACTGTCATATAAAAATGGCGTTGGTGCATTAACACCCGATAACTGGATGATTACTCCACAACTCTCTTTGGCAGCAGGTGTAGCAAGTACATTAACATTTTGGGTGGCGCCACAAGACCCAAGTTATCGTGAAGAACATTATGGCATCTTTGTTTCAACCACAGATACCGAATTATCCAGCTTTTCAGAAGTGTTCTCCGAAACTATTAATTTTACAAATTGGGAGCAGAAAACAGTTAGTTTGCCATATGCTGGACAAGATATTTACATAGCTTTCAGACACTATGATTGCACAGATAATTTTGCAGTTAAAATTGACTTTGTGGAAGTTGATGGACCAAATTCTATTGAAGAAATACTCCCTTCAGTAAAGCAGACAAGCTTGATAAGCAATTATCCAAACCCCTTCAATCCTTCTACTACAATCAAATACGAATTAGCTAATGAGGGTAATGTGGCAATTGATATTTACAATGTCAAAGGGCAAAAGATAAGATCACTAATAAATGAACGGCAAAGCGCTGGACTTCACACTATAAATTGGAATGGCACTGATGATAATGGTAAAAAAGTCAGCAGTGGCATCTATTTTTTCAATATGAAATCTGGAAAATACACCTCTACTCGTAAAATGATCTTGATGAAATAACAGAGAGGTTTTGTAAAAACGAGTAAATAAATTCTTAGAATTATAGAGTTCGACCCCCATAATGGGGGTCTTTTTTTTGATATTATCGAGAATAAAGAAGATATATGATTAAAAAAACAGTACCATCTCTATATAGGCAAGACAAAATGGAGCTTTATGAAAACTATTACCCTTCAAATCAGCAGATGCTTGCTACGAGCTGGTTAGATGTGATTTATCATACTTTCTTATAAGATGATTATTAATAAATATTAAAAATAATAATATTTATATTGACAAAATAGATAACAAATGGTTTAATCTTTATTATTAAGTATACTGGAGGTGTATATGAAAAGATATGTAATACTCGTAATCATTGCCTTATGCTTATCTTTATTGTTTTCTGATAATCAAATTACCAAATTCAATGGAGGTAAACACCAACTAAATCTTTACTTCTACAATTCATTTTTATCAGGTTTAACCGCAAGAAGTAGAAACTTTGGAAATTCCGTTTCATCAGTTGTTGTTGATCCATCCATGAATGTTTTAAACCCCGCGGCTTTAGGATTTATGGATAAATCAATGATTGCAATTGACGCAGCGCCAGGCTTTAGTTTTAACCTATCAAGCTTTTTAAAAGATGCTGTAAATGATGCTGTAGACTCTGCGATAGAAGACACAGAATCACCAAATATCGAAAAGATATACCCAAAGCTTGAGATGAATGCTGGGCAAAGCGGTTTATTAAACAATGTATCTGTTACCCATACTGGGCTTGCAATGGGAAATATTGGCTTCACATGGTATCGTCCATTCTATCTTGATATGAATTTTTTGGGTAATAGTATTGAATTTGTCGTAGAAGATTCTGTCTTAAAAGACGTGGGACAAGAAACTGAATACACTGAAAAAACCGTGCTACCTTTGAGCATAGAGCTCCTTGCAAACAGTGTATTTAGTATGCAAACAGCGAATATCTCTTGGGGTAAATCTCTCAATGAAAAGGTATCAGTTGGAGCGGGTTTAAATGTCAATCGCCTCACTATCGAAAGTGGACTTGATGCCAAAATAGGCGGTTTTATTAGACAATATGGTGGTGATACAGATATAAATGTGGCATTTGACGACCCAAATGTTGTGTATCGAAATACGATGAACGACACAATTAGAGTTGATTTTAACAATAATTTAGTAAGTTCAAACTTCGCTATTTCATGGCATGTAAGCCCGAAGTTTTATTTTGACCTTGTTTTTAATGCACCCATGAATACAAAGCTAAATGGTGATTTATACATTGTTCAGCACACATTAGGCGCCCTAAAAATGAGTTATGAAAAAGATGGTGAAGATGGGATACCAGGCACAGATGATGATGAGGAAATGTTTGACGTTGAGCTATTAAAGCCTTCTCAGATTGCTTATACCAATAGAACCGTCTATCTCAGCGATGATCTGAAAGTAAATATTCCTGGTAATCTTGCCTTAGCAACAACCTATATTAATAAAGACTTTAAGTTTATCTTCTCTCTTGAAATACCATTTGGCGAATTATCCCTTGATTATAAATGCGACAGATACAGAGATGGTCAAAAGAAAAATATTGAAGAAAACACCTTTGAAGCATATGCTGATACAACGCGCTTACACTATAAAGTTGGCGTAAAACCAAAACAAAATATCAAACTCGCTGCAGGCTGGAAGAACTTTGCCTTTAGCACACAAATATTTATTATGGATCAGATTGCTGACGGTCTCAAAGACGATGATGGGCTACCAGTCAAACCAATGAAAAATATTATTATCCCCACGATAGCTGTTGGAACTGGCTTTAATATTACAAAAAACACTCTAATGGATATAAATATTGTCGCTTTACCCAATCCATTTCTGCGTACAAGTTTTACCTGGAATTTTTAAGGAGTAAGATATGAGAATAAAATACTTAATACTATCGCTGATACTGCTTGCTATGATGACTTTATACGCAAGCCAAAGCCAATTAAACATTGCCGCTCCATACAATCAAGACATACTTTACCATCCAATGAACACAAATAATTCCATTGTATTAACTGAAATACCAATGGATATGTATAAGCCCAACAGGACTTTTAAAGTTAGCTGGCAACCTTCCAGTATTAATGCAAAATTCTACTATTCACAAAGCCCTGGTGGTCCGTACACTATGGCAAATGTAAATAGCTCTGCAACAGGTAATACACGCACCATAAGCACTAATGCACAACAGTTGGGCATTGGTGTCGGGCTCTACTATTGTGTAATTAAAGATCCAAACTCAAATGACCAGTCAATGGAGTTTCAATTGATTATCCAGCCCTCATCTGGCGTGGCGACAGCTCAACCTCTAAATGGCAGCACTATTACAAATAATGCTACTCCTACCTTCTCCTGGCAGCCTATTTCGGGCGTGCCTTATTATTATATTGTTCTATCTGATCAGCCATTTACTCTTTCTTATGATGAAAACGATAAATTAATTGTCAATGGGCTTAATTTAATCTGGCAAGCTATCACACCAAACACTTCAATCACCTACGGTAGCCCTGACCCGTCTGATAATTTTAATCATATTACACCACCGCCACTTATCAATGGCAAAGAATATAACTGGGTGGTAATGAGCAACTTTGGCAACTCACCGCTTTACTCTTCTGATGTGACGGGTAATCCAAGTAGCTTCTACTATTCAAGCCCTACAATTCCTGCACCTGTCTTAAGTCAACCAACAGCAAATCAGAATTTTGTCAATGCTAAGACTATTACTTTCCAATGGGACAATATTCCTTCTGCTGTCACCTACCATATTTTCCTCTATGAAAAGAGAGTTGAAGCTGGCAGTGAAGTCCTTTACCCTATTTGGAATCAGATTACCACTAATAATATTGTTGACTTCCAAGCAGAAAATGTTTTAATTCAATCTACTTATGTATGGAAAGTGATCGCTACAAGTGAAAACAATGTCTCAGCCTCAAGTAATGTGAGAAGCTTTAACTATACAATACCGACAGGTACAGCAAACATTACCATCAAGAATAGGCAAGGCGTATCTCTTGGTTTTTCAAGTGTGATTGTCGATGCTATCGAGGGTACTATGGATAATGTACCCCTTACCGTTGACGCTGCTGGCGCTGAGCGTAAATTATTACCAGTAGGGCAATATCTGTTTTCAGCTTCAAAAGCTGGTTATGAAACAAGAGACACGCTCGTCACAGTTTTAAAAGATGATTTTATTTATCAACCAGGATCAACAAGCTTTGATTCAACTGGCGATACAATTATTAATATAGTCTTAGATTATTCTCCCGCCTTCTTAGTGGGAGCTGTCACATCTGGTGGCAATGCATTAAACAATGTGCAAGTAACAGCCACCAAAAGTACGGGCGAAATAAGAAAAGTATCTGCCTCAAATGGTAGTTATAGTATAGCTGTAACGCCTGGTGTTTGGACTGTTTCTGCACAAAAAGAAGGCTATACTGCCACAAATACTGCACAAACAAATATTAGCTCTGGGCAAACGACAACAATGACGACTATTGTGATGAATCAAAACACAAAGAATATCTCTGGCTATACAAAATTACCTTCTGGATCAGCCATTGCAACAGTGACAGTAATAGCTACGAAAGGCTCTTTGAGCTATACAAAATCAACAAATAGTAATGGCGCTTATCAATTTAACGGCTTAGAACCTGGTACGTGGACTATCAGCTGGAGCAAAACAGGTTATTCTGCACCGAACAATTATCAGCTTACGATATCAGCGACCTCTCCCACAAATACAAACCTCATGGATGCATTAATGACACCACGAGCAAATGTATTAACGGGTAATACAGGCAATGGTACTGTTGGTATTCCAAGCTGTCTGATTACTGCAACTCCAATAAGTGGCACGCCTATCACTGCCATTTCCAATGAATACGGTAATTATACGCTAAACATTCCACAGGGTAATTATACGATTACCGCAAGCAAATCTAACTATACAACACAAAATACACGATATGTAAATGTCACAGTTGGTGAGACTATCCATGCAAATGACTTTATCTTATACCCCAATCAATCATATATCAATGGAACAGTGACCAGCTCTGGCAATCCTGTTGCAAATGCAAATATCACAGCGGGCAATTTTACTACGCAAACAAATGCAGCGGGCTTTTTTACAATGTCCGTCTCTGCGGGCACTTATAATGTCGTAGCGCAAAAAGCAGATTATATCACAGATACAAAGACTAATATCTCTGTTAGTATCGGACAAACAACATCAGGGGTTAACTTCTCGTTAAATGCCAACCCTGGTGTGATTTCAGGTAAAGCATTATTAAATGGCTCTGGCGTTGCCTCCGCTCAAATAACAGGCTTTAGAGTCAGCGGCTCAAATATGATTCCTATTACGCCAATTAATACTGATGGGCTCGGCAATTATTCGCTTAATCTCACGGCAGGTACTTATCAGCTTTCAGCGACCAAAACAGGTATGCTGACCCAAAATCCAATTAGTGTGACTGTCGCTGCTGGAGCAACAATTAGCCAAAAGAATATTGTCATGATTCTGAATCAAACAACGATGAATGGCACGATTACCAATGACCAAGGCACAGTCGTAAGAAATGCAAATATCACAATCACAGAAGTAAATAATGTGAACAATACTTTTTCTACTGTGACTAATATCTACGGTTCTTATACTCTAAACGTTCCTGCAAGTAAGAGATATACCATTACTGCGAGCGCTTCTGGTTATACAGCCAATAGCTATACTATGCAAAACCCCTCTAATATCGGTGAAACTTATACTCGAAATCTGACGATTGCAGGGCAAAGTGCTTCTATCTCCGGCAAGATATTTGACCAGAATGGAAATGCTATTACTAATGCCGTCATCTCTGCAAGTAAAGGCACACAGACTATACAGATCAATTCAAGTGCAACTGGTAATTATACACTCGGCTTGCAATATGGTACCTGGAATATTAATGTATCAAAGCTGGGTTATACCAACTCTGATAGCACATTTACGATCAATCCTGGGCAAAGTCTTGCAAATAAAAACTTCATTATTAATACGAACTTCTCCACTTTGAGAGGCAAAATAACAAATAGTATCAATGCCAATCCTTTACAAAATGCTACTGTCACTGCCACAAGCAGCATTGGCGGCGGTGGCTCGGCAATTACTAATCAAAATGGTGACTATCAAATAAACAACCTTGTACCTGGTAACTATACAGTAACAGTGACACGAAATAACTATCAAACCGCTACTGTTATTAATCTATCTATACCTGGTAATCAAAATATACTCAAAAATATCACTATGATTCCATTAACTGGCGAATTGGCTATCACCTGTAATCAAACAGGATCTACGATCACTATTGAAAACTCTGTTACAAGCGCTATTAATAACTACACAACTACTGCTCAACTTACAGAACTACAGGGCATCACACCTCAAGTACCACTCAATGTGACTGTCTCCAAAACAAATTACTACCCACAAACACAGAGTGTTACTATCCCCGCAAATGGTTCGCAGTCTTTATCTTTCACTCTCGTACAGGCAATCGGCTCGATATCTGGAAAGATTACCAATCAACCAAATGGCGCTGGCGATGGTCTGGCAAATGCACAAATAAGTGCAGTTAGTACAAGTGGAGGGTTTTCTGGCTCTGCAATCAGTGATGCCAGTGGTAATTATGTGCTGAATAATTTACAAACAAATAATACCTATATCATTACAGCTACCTTGAGCAATTACAATCAAACTAATACATTATCTGTTGCTCTTCCAAATAGCACGCCTGTACAAAACAAACATATTACCATGATACCAAATAATATCACTATATCAGGCTTGGTGAAAAACCAATTAGGTAGCGCTTTAGCTAATATCCCTGTAAAAGCGGTTTCTGAAGATATCTCAATTCAAGCTACCACAAACAGCGCAGGGCAATTTACCCTTAATGGTCTATCGCCAAATAAAACTTATCAGATCTCTACAAATAAAGTTCAACCTGGCTGGGAAAATACGACCATTACTCAAATTATTACTGTTAATAATGTCACCGGCATAAACTTGACAATGCAAGTTCATACTTCAACTCTCTCAGGAATTGTCATTGATCAGAATACTCAGGCACCAATACCTGGCGTGACTGTCTCAACATATAATTCTCTTAGTGGCTTATCGAGAACAACTACGACACAAACGGATGGCACATATGTCATTAATAATCTCTATAATGGCACTTTAAAGATCAAGTTTAACAAAGATTCATATAAGCCTGATAGCCTACTAAATGTGCCTATTGCCTATAATGAAAGCATCACAAAAAACATACAATTACAGTATAGCCAACCTATTACTGTTAGCGGCTTGGTCAAAGACACGAGCAATAGACCTCAAGCTAATACTCAAGTAAATATTAGCGGCTCTGGGCTAAATCTGACTACCACTACAAACAGTAATGGCGAATATGAATTTACCAATGTGCTACCATATAAAACTAATCTCACAATAGGTACGAATCTCAATCCAACTACACACGATAATGCAAGCAGGACATTTAATACAGCAAATATTAATGTTCAAATAGAACCTCTGATTATTGATATTCACAATGCTTCAATATCTGGTGCTGTGGCTAATCTGAGTGGTGCATTCATCAATAATGCGCTTGTTACTTTAAAGAAATTATCAAATAATGAAGAAATCAACTTTACTACAAGTACAAATGGACAATTCTCCTTTACTCATCTATACGAAGGCGATTATCAATTAAAAGTAAACAGTGCAGGTTATCAGTCATACACGTCTCAAAATATTGCCTTAGCTGATAACGATACCCAAGTATTACCTATCACCTTACAGCCGCTTGAAGGATCAATAGCTGGCTTTGTACACAATTATCTCGGACAATCTGTTCAAAATGCAACAGTCAAACTGGTAAATGAAAACACACAGAGCTTTGTCTTGGCACAAACAGGAGAAAATGGTTCATTTACATTCAGCGCTACTGAAGGCATTAACTATCAATTAAGCGTGACCAAAACAGGATACCTAAACTACACCCACCCCAATACATTAGCTGTGGACTCGATCTTTGTTAATGTCGGTTTATCTGGGGTGCCAAATAGCGTCATAGGCACAGTAAAATACCAAAACAGCCCCATTGCATACGCCACAGTACGCGCAATTAATATTCAAGGTGACACATACACGACAACAACAAATGATGATGGCGATTATATCATTTCTAATATCATAGGCTATCACAAGGTATGGGCAAACTCTGGCAACCTTGTATCATATCAACAAGAGGTCACCATTATCCCAGGAGAATACATTATTCAAGACATTGATTTGATGCAAGCTGCAAGCATACCTGGCGATATTATGTATAATAATCAAGGAATTGCTGGTGCCTCAATCATCGCAACAAATGTCAACACTGGACGAGTTTTTTCCACCAGCTCAAATACTAATGGTGCCTTTACTCTCACAGGCTTAACTGGCGCAACTTATTATATTCAAGTGATAAAGGACGGCTATACTGTCAATGAAGAATTTCCTACTGTCCAAGTTAATGCTGGCGAAATCAGCGACCCCTTACACTTCACTTTAACTTATATGGGAAATAGCATCTCAGGTTCTGCGATTAATAATGAGACCTCTGAAGGTATTCAAGGTGTTGTAATAAATCTAAAACAAAACGATGAGATCCTCAATACAATGAATACTAATAGTTCAGGTTCTTTCAACTTTGCTAATATTGCAGACGGCACATACCAATTGTCTGCAAGTCATGGGGCATATAATCCCGTCGATGATATATCAGTGACACTTCTAAATGGTGTATCAAATCCAAGCCAAGTCCAATTCTCTATGACACCAAAGAGCAAGGTGATCTATGGAAATGTTACCAACACAAAGCTTGACCCCTTACCTGATGCGACTGTCTATGCTACAATAGATGATAATACTTACCAAACTACCACTAATTCAAATGGACAGTATAGCTTATCTGTACCTAACTTTGGTGAATATCAAGTCTATGCTAAAAAACAATATTATGCAAACTCATCTTCTGTCATAGCAAATTTAACTGAAAACAATCCTGTCGCACAAGTTAGCTTCCAATTAAAGCAATTACCAGCAAGCATTAGCGGCGCTATCACCATTACAGATCAAACAGAAGAACCATATGAAATTGTTGCACCTGCTCAAATGACAGTCACTATCTATATCCCTGAGGCTGACCCAATAGTGCAGGTTTATCACGATACCAGCGATTACCTGATTGAAAACATCAACTTACCAATAAATAACTTTAATATTACAATTGATATTATTGCCAGTTACCTGAATAATACTTTCAAAAAAGTTCAAGTAATAGGCATGACACCAGGCGAAAATACAGTATTTGATCATAACTTTAATTATATACCAAATTCTATTAATCTCGGCGGTTATGTCAAAATGAAGCTGGATGAAAACACCTTTGATCTACCTACAAGCACAAAAGTTGTCATTAGCCATGCCAATACCATCATCGACTCTGTAAATGCCAGCAATAGTGGCTATTACCAGTTCAATTCACTAATTGAGGCAAATTTCCCCTTAAATGTCAGAATTACCTCTATCTATGACTTCGAAGAATTCTCTACTAATATTGATATTAACTGGACAGGCGATGATATCATCTTAGATCACTTTTTTGATTATATCCTTTGCGAATATATGCTGACAGTGATGAATAATAAAAATGAGCCTTTTAAATTCGTAAATGTAAGAATATCGGGTGAAAACCTCTTACAGCCAATTAATCTGATCACCGATAGTCAAGGGCTAATTAGCACTGGACAGATATTACATACGGGTGAATACTCAGTGAAGATCAATCCACCTGAAATGGGTGCAATTACCTATTTAGCACCAAATAGCTATACAATAAGCTTTGACAGTATTGGTAATCTTGCCCATGAAAAACAAATACCTTTAGCTTTTAATAAGTCTATTATCGAACCTGTTGCCAGTGATGAATCTATAAATGTGACACTCATAAAAGCTGAGAACTATACAGATGATGTTATCTTATATTATAAAAACTTAAACAATGTATGGGGCTCAAGCATCATGGGTATAGGCGTGAATAATGAAGAGCTTATTGCCAATATCCCTGCTCAAAATAAGTCTGGCGAAGTAAAGTTTTACTTCATGTCTGAATCAGAAGCAAATGGACTTACTTATACAAATCAAAGCGACCCTGATTATTGGTTGATTACCTCAGCAGGTATTATCTCACAAAACACAAGCTCAATCACACCAAATACCGCATTAATCACCTATAATCAAAAATTAACCTTTACCGCAGATATCTTAGATGAATTAGAAAATGACTTAAATAGCATTATTGATCTAAATGGCTCTGTGGAATGGACTCTTGCAGACACAACACTGGGTTCCCTTGCAAAAGTCAATGGACAAAAAAGAAGCATTAATTTCTACTCGCCTTCATATGCAGAGAATTATGCTCAAAATATCATCAAAGCAAAGATCAAGCTCAATGATATCACTATCAATCTGAGTGCGCCAATTACCATCAAAGAAATGAAACTTGCCGAGCTTACAATCGATGGCGATGAAGAGATCAATAATTCAATTGTCAATAATTACTACCGTATTATTGCCAAGAGTGATAGTGGCGAAGTTATGACTGTGACGCCTTCTATCAAAGCAATTAAAGACTATCAAGGCAGTTTATCGATCAATGGAAATCTCATTAAATTAAGTCCACAACCTGATTATATCGGTGCTATAATGCTTCAAGCTAAGGCATTAGATCCAAATGACTCTACCCTTGTTGTAAGTGGAGAAAAAGAAGTTAATGTCTTTAAATTGATCACTCCAAATACTCCCGCTGACACATTAGATACAGGCTTAGGTTGCCAGCTTTTCTTGCCTGCAAATATGCTTGCATCTGGCTCTGCTAATATTTATCTCAATAGAATACAGGTCTCTGCTGTACAGCAATACGGCACAGAATATGATGTCGAAGGAAGGGTATTCCAAGCATTATCCTCAGGTAATCCAAACTTCATTACCAAGCCTGGCATTGCTTTTGACACATTAAATGAAGATAATATCAATCTCAAAACAATTGCTAATTGGGACTTAGATAAAATGCATTGGATACACTTGCCAAGCCAAGTAAGACGCGCAAGCTCAACGATCATTGTCCAAGAAATGCCAAACTGGGGGCAATACGCTTTGCTTAGCCCTTCTTTATCTTTAGGCTTATATGATTTGAAACTCTTGCCAAACCCATTTACACCAAATGACCAAATTGGAGCCAATAAAGGCTTGCAAATATCGTTCAAATTAGCTTCAAGAAGCACACGATATCCAAAACTTACCTGCAAGATATACAATCTAAATGGAACATTAGTGAGAACTATCGTCAACCAAAAAGCCTTCTTAAAGGGAATATATGATATGGGCGAAACAACATCTCTCTATTGGGATGGCAAAACAGATGATAATCGAATGGCGCGTAACGGTCGCTATGTAGTTCACTTAATTGTTGAAGATGCGAAAGACCGTAAAGAATATGTCAAAGCCATTGTCTTGATAAAATAAAGGGGGAATAATGAAAAGAATTATTTTTATCATCATCATATTAAGTGTCGCACTTACCGCTTTTGCAGATAATCTTAGTAATATCCCATCAGCTTTTTTAGACGTTGGTTTTGGCGCAAAAGCTATGGGGATGGGTGGCGCTCAAACTGCAATTACCAAAAATGCAGGTAGCATCATTTGGAACCCTGCAGCTGGCACACAGTCAAATCACGACAATTCTGTTTGTTTTGATAATACAAATATCCAAGATTTGTACTCTTACTCATACTTTGGTTATTTGCACAAAACAAATACAGACAATACTTTTGGTATTGGCTTTATTTACTCTGGAGACGATGCAATGTCTGAGACAAGCATAATATTATCTTCAGCAATATCTGAGAATTATTTAAAAGATAGATTGAGCTTTCCAACTTGCGATATTGGCATGAATTTGAGGCTGCTCATCTCTTCATTTGGAAATAATGAAGACGGCGCTTATCTCGACCCTGTCACAGGTTTGAACCATCAAGTCACTGGAAATGCTACTGGATTTTCAGTTGATCTATCTTTACATAAAAAATTTGCAGATAATAATCATTTTGGACTCGTACTCAAAAACCCTATTTCTTCGATCACATGGGATAGTAAAAATGAAGTTGGAACGGCAAGTGGCAAGTATAGCGAAGGTTTACCGACAACGCTTATCTTTGGTTATGGTAAAATTGGCTCAAAATACTCATTTGCCTTGGATCTTGATAAGTCGATTCATTCAGACACAGAAGATGTTTTAAAAGTTGGTGTAGATTACATTCTCTTTAAAGACATTATGACGATTTGTACGGGTTATTCACAAGAAATGATGACTGGTGAAAACAAGAAGTATTCTTTTGGCACAGGATTTAATATCAATCCAAAGCAAAAATACAAGATATTCCTTGATTTAGCATATCAAATAGAGACAAATTGGGAAAAGCATAATACATTTAGACTGTCATGCGATATATTAATGTAGAGTTCAATATGCACTATATACACAAGAGTTATATACAAAGACGACTTTTTGATTTAAACAATCTCTTATTAAATAGCCTTTTTAAAGGGTGTTTTTCTCCTTTTAGGGAATTGATTAAGGCATTTAAGCTAAATGTATGTTTTATTAGTATATTTTTCTTTACAATAAATCATTTTTTTAGCAATTGCTATCTTACTATTTTACAGATAGATCGATCATCGAGCACTCTTTATTATTTGCAAATGCAAAAAATATGTTGACACAATAATGTATATCCAGTAATATAAACTCATAAAAATTAAAATGGAGGTTCAAAAATGAAAAAAATCCTTGTATTAACCATTTTAACAATGGTAGTTGTTGGTCTTATGGCTACTAATTTCTCAGTAAATGGAGATTTTAGAACAAGATTGTCATTGTACAAAGACTTAGGCATGGTTTTAAATGACTTAGAAGCGGGAAACTATGTTGATTCAAGAGCTAATGTCACTTTAAATGCACAAGTTGACAAAAACTTAAACTTCGTTTACTCCCTTAGATCAGGCAACTTAGTATGGGGAGGTAATGCAGGTTGGTCAAACAATATCGACGTAAAAACTCACGAAGCTTATGTTAATTGGGTTTGCCCATTTACATCACTTAATGCTAAAGCTGGTTTCATGAGCTGGGCTGATCACAAAAGCCTTGTACTCGATGATGAAATTCCTGTTCTCTTATTAAGAAAAGACAATGTTGCTCCAAACCTTGATTTAGAATTTGGTTACATTGTTTTAGAAGAATCACAATTCAACGCTTATCCAAGAGATAGCGACGGTTTCTTGTTCAACGTTGATTACAAAATCAATGATGACATGGCTACTGGTCTTAATACTGTAGTACACAGACAAAAGACAAACGCTGGCGAACAAGAAAATGATTTCTGGATTATGCCTTTCTTTAACTATGCAAACTTTGGTTTTGATGTAGACGCTACATTCGCATTAAACTATGGTATGTATGAAAGAAATAGTGGCGATGACGTTACCAATATGGGTATGGC
>JAKPKU010000209.1 GCA_029553545.1 Candidatus Cloacimonadota bacterium | reverse complement strand
GCAGTTATGACAACAGCAGCAAATATTCCTGATTGTAAGCTACTCGAGGGTATCTTGAAAAAGGTAGATTTGGAAAAAGATTCATTTGTTTTTGCAGATAAGGGCTATGCTTCTGCGAGTAATAGGGATCTACTTAAAGGTGAGAGCTTTGATTTAGAAATTTACAAAAAAGTAAGAGTATAATTCCCTTACTTAAGCATATTCGGTACATTGATAACCAATTGCTTTCTTCTTGGGTGCGCTTAACTTGAAATTATAGTTAGATCTATTACAGACCCATTTTTCATAATGAGTCCTAATTCCTCGAATTGTCTATTGATCCCATTAAAAAGCTTATCATGAATATTCTCTTTAATTATAATTTGTATTTGATTGATAAATCGATTACATTAATCGATTTTTTTATGTCATTCATCGTCTCAGTATGAGCATAATTACATTGGAAGCCAATTCTTTGATATTCATAATTCAGCCCTAAGCCAAATGTTGGAAACTTGTTAAAGTCCTGTGAAGTATCAACATATCCAGTACTTACATAGATCAGATTGTAAAGATTTAATCTAAGACCTGAAGAAAAGGCAGATGCTTTAGCAGCATCTTTACCCTTTGAATAATTAGCAGTCATCACTAAACCAATTATATCTGAGCCATCTTCTTTTTCTTTTAGTGTCTGTTTGATCCCCATCCCTACATGATAGTCTTTAAGATAGCCTTTAAGATTATCAGAGTTTTTCTCTCTAATAGCATGAAGTTGCTTAAAACCCAATGACAATTCTGTCGATCGACCAAAGAGAAAATCATCAGAGATGCGATATTTCGTTAAAACACCAAAATCTGCTGATAGATTGTGTGTTTTTTCTCTTACAATCGATCCATTTACGGGGTAGTGGTAAAAATCCAGCACCGAATGATGATCCTTTAGGTTCATTCCCACACTTAGATAGAAGTCATTTGGCACAGATTGTAATATTTTCTTTAGATTCAACTGACCTGACAAAGCATACTCCTGAACGCTTGAATATCCGCGAATACCCTTTGTTAGCTTTGTTGTTTCTCCCCATTTACCTGAAGAATTAACTGAGGGTAAAAGAACATGAACTCCATTTTTGGATAAGAACAAATTTGAAGATGCTTGTTTTGTATCATATAAATTATCTACAAAAAATGGATAAGTGCTGCTTGTTGAAGAACTTATCCCTATAAAGTCTTGATGAAATATTTTCGCCGGATTTTGACTCATGTTGTAATTATCAGACCATGCATCTGCAATGTTTACGATACCCATACTTCTCGAAATTGCAGAAGGATTAAAGAACTCAGGACTATAATCCCAATATCCTATGGAATATAGTTTAAAAGTGATGAACAGAATTACAAGTAAAATGTTTTTTTTTATTTTTTCTCTCCTTAAATTTTTATTTCTTTCTGATTGGCTTGCATAAATATCTGAAGAAAGCCTGTGAGACAATGAATTTATTTTGATCTTTAACTAAAGAAAAATGGTTTTTGAATTCTAGCATTCCTGGAATTTGCATCTGGTTAATGTCATTCATTTTTATCTCCTCACCTTATATAAATTTAATTAAAATAAATGATGAAAAATGTCAAGATCTAATTTCCGAAACTGCATTATTTTTCTATAAGCCAGAATATTTCTTTTTTACAAGTTCATCAATAGTGAGCTAAGTAAATATCCTATGAATGGAATAATAGATTTAGAATTAATAGATGGTGTTGTATAATTAGAACTGAGAGCTGAGAACTGTGAACTGAGAGCTGAGTTGGTTGGTAATTTCACTGCGTGAAATTGATTATTTGCTCTGTGTGTTGCATGGAACTGTTTGTCAAAGGCTTTAAACTTAAGTGTGTTACAATGTGTTGTCGTGTGTTGTTTAATAAAAGAGCTGATTGTCTTGTTCTGTGTGGCATGGAACTGTTTGTGTTTTGTTACAGTGTGTTGTCGTGTGTTGTAAAATAAAAAATCACCTCTAAACCCGCTCGTAGTAGGCATCTGCTGATTTAGATGAAAATAGTTTTGAAAAACCCCCATTTTGTCCTGCCAATATATATAGAGGGTGTTGTTTTATTTTATAAATCTTCTTTATTCTTTTATAAGTTGTCTTGGTTTATCATGCAACAGCCTTTTTTTATAAGGCAAATTACTCAGGAATTATGCAATTCAGACTATTTGATTATTTTTAAAAAAAGCAAAAATATTTCTTGACATATATTTCTTTTTATTCTAATAATTATCAAATAAAATACAAAGGAGTATTAAATGAAAAATTTTATTTTAACAATAATATTTACTATTATTGCACATCATTTGTTAGCTACTGTAGTTCCTCAAGGCTCAGTAAGCGGTGTTTGGGATCTTGGGAATAGTCCTTATATTGTTGAAGGTGATATTTGTGTGGAAATAGGCAATACACTACATATTAGAGATGGTGTCGAAGTTATTTTTACAGGTCATAATAACCTAACTGTTTATGGTAAGTTACTTGTTACAGGATCTGAGAATAACCATGTGGTTTTTACAGCCAATAATAACAGTACAAGAGGTTGGAAAGGTTTATATTTTGACAATTCATCAGGCTCTTCTATAGAATATGCAAAATTTGAGAATATCTCTAATGAAACTGCTTTAAGTGTTGATAGTTGTGAAGACTTTAATCTTTCTAATTGCACATTCACTAACTTAGAGAGCCACTCTATAGATAATTTTTGTTTGTTATATATTTATAATTCATCTGGTGTAGAGATCTTGTCTAATGTGTTTAGCAATAATAGAGGTGATGGGCAATATACAAAACTAATAAATATTGCAGAATCAAACAGTATAACTTTTGAGTCTAATCATATTTTTGACAACCAGAATTTTTTGGAGTTAGTCGCTTTAAACTTTTCGCCAGCAGAAAACAACTCTTTCTTTTGTAATAATACTATTTCTAATAATGAGTCTCAATCATTTTCTGACATGTCATCCTCTATTATAAGAATTACAAATCGTACAGGAAATGTTATGCAAATTAGTGATAACTTAATTGAGAAAAATGCAAATCATATTGGTGTAGGTGGAGCATTAATGTTGATAGGCAATGGATTTTGTGTTAAAGATAATAAAATATTGAATAATAGAGCTAACTCTGGCGGGGGAATTTACTTTGATTATCAAGGCACAGGGTATGCTTCTTTAAATTTATTTGAAAACAATATGATATATGAAAATAATGCTTCTTATGGTGGAGGGGTATATGTTGAAGGTAAAGGATCAGGCTGTGCTACTTTTAAATATAATGATATTTGTCAGAATAAAGCAAGTGTGAACAGTGGAGGGATGTACTTAAAAGGTTTAGGAGGTGAATTCTCTACCTCATATTTAATTGGTAACCAAATAACTTTTAATGAGTCACCCTCTGGTGCTGGGATTTACCTCAAAGAATGCTCTGGTTTAGCTATATACAATAATAATATTGTTTATAATGAAGGCGATGGAGTTTGTGTTACAGACGGCACTGATGGGGGATGCAGTATGACAGTTTTTAATACTAATATTTGGAGTAATACTGGTTATCAAGTTAGATTTCAAACTTACTACCAAAACAACACTCTTACTTCACATTTTAGCTATTGCAATATTGAAGGAACAACACAAGGTATTTTAGGCAGAATAACTACAGATTATACTTATGATAATCTAATTGATGTTGAACCAGATTTTGTTGACAAATATTCATTTAACTGGCATTTGTCTAATCCAGTAAGTCAATTGATGCATGGAGGTCCTGTAGATGAAACGAGTATGGCAATTGGTTCTTTTATTGGCGTTTACCCATATACAGAAGAGTATTCGATATCCTATTATTCCAGAGACCTATATAATGGCTGGACATGGCTTTCATTTCCAATTCTGGAGCGTGATGAAGACAATGATTCTCCTGTAGATATTTTAACTATTACTAACTTGCTTGATCTCAACGGAGTGGAAATACAACATGAAAGAGAATCTATCTATTTTGAATACTTCTGGTCAACAAATGATGCTTTATCTGATATTCGTAGTTCTCTTGGTTATAAAATCAAAACCAGTTGTGCAACAAATATTACAACTACTGGAACAACCTTAAACCCTAACACTATCATTACGCTCTATCCAAATCAAGAAAATTGGATAGGATATTTTATCCCAAGGACAATGCTGATCGAAGATGCATTAGGACCTCAAACATTGCAATACTTATCAGAGATTAAAACACAAAAATGGAGTATGAAAAGGCAAGGAAATGAGTGGCTACAGAACTCAGTTCCAAAGACAATTAGTTTTGGTGACATGGTTATATTAGTTACAAACTTAGGGCAAGAAATGAATTTTACATGGCAAAATGGAGTGCCACCAATAGTTTCTGCAATACCATGCGCTCAGTTGTTTAGCTTTCAAGAGCAGGCAGATTATATTCCTGTTTATATAGAGATGGATACAGATACTCCTCCTCTGGAAATTGGGTTATTTGTTAATGGTGAATGCCGCGGTGCAGCAGTATATGACGGAAGAATGACAGAAATTCAAGCCTATCTTTTGCCCGAGGATAGTGGACAAGAGGTTTATTTTGATTTTGCATATGGTGCAAAAGCACCCGCTTTAAAACCAGATAATTATCTTATTGTCAACCCTAACAATATGCAAGAGGAGAATATCCCCTTTATTGCACAAGCAGGTAAAAGATATTATCATATTAAATTTACAAAAGATCAAGACCTTGCAAATGAAAAAACATATTTACAACTAAATCAAAACTACCCCAATCCCTTTAATCCGACAACAAATATTAGTTTTTATTTATCAAAAGATGATCATGTTCGATTAGCTATTTACAATATTAAAGGGCAAAAAGTCAAAGAACTATTTAATGGTATGAAAACAGCAGGTACTCATGTATTTGAGTGGGATGGTAAAGATAGCAACCAAAAAGAGGTAAAAAGCGGTGTATATTTTTATAAAGTTGAAACAAAAACATGCGTTGTTCAAAAGAAAATGACACTGATCAAGTAAGGAGTATGAAATGAAGCTCAAAATATTTTTAATTTTACTCATCACCATATTAGCAATTTGTCTTTTAGAAGCAAGTAACTATTTGGTGAAGTTAGAGGGAGGTGGTGATTTTAACAGTATTCAAGCAGCAATTTTAAATGCCTCAACTAACGGAGATACAATAATAGTTTATCCTGGTAGATACCAAGAGAATTTGGACTATTTGGGAAAAAATATTACTGTGACGAGTCTCTATCGTTACACTAATAATCGTGAAGATATATATAATACAATAATTGATGGAAATCAGCAGGGCTCCTGCATTATTTTTATGAATGGAGAAACTCGAGATGCTATCATTAATGGTTTTACAATTGAAAAGGGGTCTGGTTTTATTACGGCAACGTGGGTAATAGGCGGAGGTATTGTTATCAGGGACTCCAGTCCTACCATCAGTAATTGTATTATTCAGAATAATACAAGTAAAAGCGGAGGTGGAATTAGTATAGAGTCATATCAGAATATCATTGCTCACCCACTTTTATCTGGTAATATAATCAAAAACAATAAATGTATGAAAGAGGGGGGAGGAATCGCTATAACTTATCTGCCAATGGTTGAGTTTGATCCTATAAATAAGAATAGCGTTTTTTGCAATAGCGCTGGTATGGGACATGATATCTTTGGCCTTGCTGTTGGTTACGAATACAATGTAGTTTTGGACACATTTACAGTTGCAACGCCAGATCCCGCTTTTATTTCATTTGAAAGTACCCTTAACTTTGAGTGTGATCATGCATTTTACGATTCGTTTATCAATCAAGATGTTTATGTTTCTCCTGATGGCAGTGACTCTAATGATGGACTGAGCCCATCAAGTCCTTTTCAGACTATACATTGGGCTGCCTATCGTATTGCTGCAGACTCATTAAACCCCAAGACAATTCATCTTGCTCCTGGAGTTTATAGCAAATCACTAAATAATCAGCAATTCTTTATTAATATGCGTAGTTACGTTCATTTAAAAGGTGCTGGAATGGATTTGAGCGTGATCGATGGCGAAAATGAATTTAATCTGATTATGTCTGCATATAATTGTAATAATTATAAAATTTCTGATTTAACGATGTGTAATACTCCTGGACCAACAGCAGCAATCTATGTGTATAGTTCTGAGGGTATTGAACTTCAACAAATCAAGTTTGATAATTTAAGGCAAGGTATGATGACCTATTTAACAAGAAATAGATACTTTAACCCCAATTCAGTTTTCAAAGCAAAAGATTTAATCTTTCAAAATGGAAGTGGTCATATGCTCAGTTGTTGGGCAAGGTATAATTATATTTCAAATATAGTAATCAAGGGGAATAGACCTTACCTTGGTTCAGATAATTTTTTCGTAGGACCATCGCCATTTGCACTGGGTGGGGAAATACTGAATGTCCCATATAGATTCTACCACGATATTTACCAAGGATTGTTTTATGATAATGAAGGTTATTTGAGTCCTCAGTGGCCAAATCGTATAGCCTCATCTTGCATTGAGATACGAAACAATGCAGAGGTACGCCTTATTAATTCTACACTAAGTGAAAATTTTGTGAGCCATCGGGGTGGGCCTATATTACTTAACAGTTACAAAACAAGTTTAGATATTTATAATAGCATCATCTATGATAATACTCCTTGTTATATTTTCTTTGAAAAGGTTCCATCTCCAACTGAGCCCAACCGCTTGGGTGTTTTTTATAGTAATATTGAATATGGGCAGGAAGCAATTCGGGAGAAATATCCAAGTACTGGTTATAGTAATATTGTTGAATGGGGAGATGGTAATATTGATAGCCCTCCACTTTTTGTAGATGATTTTGACAATCCTTATCAAATAGGCGAAGGTTCTCCCTGTATTGATGCTGGCACATTAGATATTCCAAATTTTGTTTTTTCTGAGTTTGATATTATGGGCAACCCACGTATTGTCGGTTCCAGTATTGATATGGGAGCTTATGAGTTTCAAGGGATGAATGTAAACTTTTCGGCAAGCCCTCTTTATGGCAAAGTTCCTTTGGAAGTTCAATTTATGGATCAATCAATCGGTGAAATATTTAGCTGGGCATGGGATTTTGATCTCGATGGCACAATAGATAGTTATGAGCAAAACCCAGTATATACTTACACATTGCCTGGTACATACTCAGTGAAGCTGATTATTAATAATGGAGAGAAATCAATCGTTAAAGAAAACTATATTGAAGTTGAACAGACTTCTTTAGACGATATTTGTTTGCCTCCAATTTCTGCTATTTCAAATCCATATCCTAATCCATTTAGAGGCAAAACATTGATGGACTTTCAAGTAAATGACCCTGGTATGGTTAATATAACCGTTTATAATGTTAAAGGGCAAAGAGTTAGAAAATTAATGGATAGGCATAGTGAGAATGCTTACTACCACATTGTTTGGGATGGTTATGATGATAAAGGCAAAAAAGCTTCTTCAGGTATTTATACAATGCAAATAAAATATAAGAACAAGGTAGTTGATATCAAGAAAGTCACTTTAATAAAATAAGTTTGCAAGCTCTTTGATTAAAGGTTTGCAAAGTGATGGTGTTGATTAATGCATAATTTAGGTTCACATACTTGAAGATCAATGGATTATAAGAACTGATAGCTGAATTTGTCCTCGCTGTGCTGCGGGTGAGGTAATTTCACTGCGTGAAATTAACCTATTTATTCTATTTAACTTGTTGCAGGCAGTCAGCGGTTGTTGTATGCATTGGCAGCAACTGTGTGCCATGGAACTGTTTGTCAAAGGCTTTAAACCTAAGTGTGTTACAGTGTGGAGACTTTTGATTTAGAAATTGAGATCTTTGAATTAGAAAGGAAAAGATTTATAGACGCGGATTACGCTGATTTTAAGGATTTTATGTTTTGAGCCAGCTCCAAAAAAGGTATAATAACGAAGGCTTTTTTAAAAACAGACTTTAACTTCGTCTGTTTTATGTTTTGAATAAGACATTAATGACTAATTCAAAGCTCTCAAGATGCCTATTTTGAAGAATTTCAACAAAAAGAGAAGGCAAAAGCAAAGATTAAAGACTATAGAGTCAAACGCAAATAATAAAGATTTAAAGCCCTGAAAAGGGTGAGCGGTTTACTACTTGGTTGATAAAATGCGAGAATAGTGTATGTAGCTTATCGCAATGATCATAGTAATGACTTCTGCAAAGGGCACAATCATCCACACACCTGTCACGCCAAAGAAACGTGGGAATATTGCTAAACCCAGTAAAATGAGAACAATTGTCCTGCTCAGAGAGATGAAGATTGCGGAAAATGACTTTTCTACAGATTGTAAAAAGATTACACTAACTATATTAAGAGCAACAAAGGGCATGGCTGAATAATAGATCATCAAGCCTTTACTGGCAACTTTGATAAAATCGAGACTTTCAGAATTGAAAGCTTTAACGATGGACTCAGGAAATGACAATATCACGATGCTTTTCAAAAAACCAAAGATTAAAGCTGTTGTGATAGCCAGTTTGAATGCTTTTTTCACTCTCACATGCTTTTCAGCACCATAGTTTTGACTGGAAATTGGCTGCATAGCCTGTGCTGTTCCCATAAATAAGACATTGCCTACAAAAGCAATATTGGCAATTACACTGTATGCTGCCACACCACCATTGCCGCTGAGTTTAAGAAGAGTGATATTAAAGAAATAAACTATTACGCCTGGGGCAATTGAGTCAAGCATACTTGGTAAACCATTTTTGAAGACTCTTGTGAGTTTTTGCATGACCATTGTAGGGAAAACAATCTTTAAGTTGTTATCCTCTTTTAAAAAGTGAGTAGACATGATCAAAATTGAGCAAATCGGACTGATAACAGTCGCATAAACAGCACCGAGCATACCCCAACCAAACTTAAAGATAAAGATATAATCTAAAATGATATTGATTATATTGCCTGTCAACCCCGCTACCATGCAAAGACGTGGCGAATGATCATTTCTGATAAAGCCAAAAAAGACTGAATTGACAATAAAAACTGAACTAAACAAAATCAGAACGCGGGTATAGTCCTTTACCATTCCTAATATGCTCTCTGAAGCACCAAGAAAGAGGCATATTTCGTCTAAAAAGTAGATGGTTATGCTGGTAAATAAAAAGCCAAAGATGATAGCCATAATGAGACAAAGAGTAAATATCTCTTGCGCTTGGCGCTTATCTTGCCGCCCGATGCTTACTGCGTAAGCGGTGGAACCTCCCATATTTAGCAAATGGCCAAGACATAAAAAGGCAGAGAAAACTGGTAAAGAGATATTCAAAGCAGTGAGTCCATCTATACCTATACCTCTGCCGATAAACATCGTGTCGACAAGTATATACAGAGATAAGCCGAGCATCGATGCTATTGAGGGTATGAGGTATTTTACAAAATGACGTGGCACTGAGCCTTGTATTAAATTCATTATATTGCCTTTTCTTTTTTCTTTATCATAGCTATTTATTTTAATTTGTTATTTTGTCAAGTGACAAAAATAATATTATAAGAGGATGTTGATTAATACATAATTCAGGTTTACAGACTTGAAGAATACTGGGTAATTAGAGCTGAGAGCTGAATTGACGGGTAATATCACTTCGTGAAATAGGATGATGGATCTGGAACAACTAAGGATAGTTGTTGGTAAGGTGAAAAAAAGTTGTCTCTAAACCCGCTCGTAGTAGGCATCTGCTGGTTTGGTTGAAAATAGTTTTGGAAAAACCTCATTTTGTAAGCCCTATATATATAGAGGGTGTTGTTTTATTTTATAACCTTTTTTATTCTTTTATAAGTTGTCTTGGTTTATTATGCAACAGCCTCAATAAGTTTATAAGCTCATAGATTAAAGGTTTGTGAGGTATAGGCTTCACTTAGTGATGTGTGATTCTTGTGCATTTTTAAAAATATAAAAAAAACGCTTGACTATAAACTGGCATTATGTTAAATTAGATTTAATTTGATTATTTTAGAAAGGAGGATATAAATGGCGGATGAAAAAAGTCTTGTTCATGAAAAAGCTTTAGTGTGGGCAAAAACTAATGAACAGAAGTATTTTTCTTGGATGACTCCTATCAAGATAAATAAATTAATCAAAGAGAAAAAAAAGATATTTACTGTGTCGAATACTCATAATGATGTGCAAATAACCAAATGTGAGTATAGCAAACAGGAAGATTTGTATTTGTTAAAGTTGCAATCTGGTTCAAAGATAATTTGTTCAGATAATATTGAGTTTAATATCGAAACAATTTGGGTGGCAATGAATGAGATTAATCACTATGAAAAGCTTGTCGAACTAAATATCTTAAATAATCATTTTCGTGAATCATATGCTGTGTCGATTGAGAAAGTTGAGAATGCAAGAGCTTTTGAATTTGATACAGAAGATCATACAGCAATAATCAATAATTTTCTGGTAAAATTATATTAGAGATTCTTGCTTTAGAAAGTAATGAAAAATAATAAAAAAGCTTGCCAAATGTTGTGTATTTAATTAACTTGTAAATAACAGTGTAATAGTGTATGATAGAAAAGTGAGGAGATATGAAAACAATACATAATGAAAACTTAGCTCATCTTGAGGACAAGAATAGCGAAAATAAGAATGAAACTATAAGAGTGAGTTTGACTCTCTTAGACGAATTGATGATATATGCTGGTGAACTCGTATTGGCAAGAAATCAGCTTATGAGGCTTACCACAGAATTATCAAAGACAATTCCAGGTTTGTCTAATGTATTGCAAGACATTGATATGACAACATCAACCATACAAGAACGCATTATGAACACACGTATGCAGCCTATTTCACTTGTGTTCAGTCGTTTTCCACGCCTTATACGTGATATGACAATGAAGAATAAAAAGAAGATACATCTCGAAACCAGCGGAGATAGTGTGGATTTAGATAAGTCAGTTGTAGAGAGTCTTTATGACCCGCTGGCTATTGTGATGTATTATTTGGTAGAAAAAGATATTGAGAGCCCAGAAGAGCGTATTAGAGCTAATAAAGACGAGACAGCCAATATTTACTTAAAGGCATACCAAGAGGGCGGAAAAGTCAATGTTGATATTATTTCAGACGGTGCAGGCATTGATACGCAGCTACTGCTCAATAAAGCCATCGAAGAAGGGCTGGTAAGCGCAAATGACGCAGAAAGATATGGCAAAAAAGATATCTTTGATTTACTTTTTTCACATAACTTTTTCAAAAACCACATGAAACTCGATCATGGTGAAGAAGAAGTTGGACTTGTTGATGCGAGAGTAATGCTGGAAAAAATTGGCGGCTCTATAAGTGTGGATACTGGCTTAGCAAATAATACTATTATTAATGTCAAATTGCCCCTTACACTGGTGATAATTCCTTCTATTATTATTACAGTTAATGAACAAAATTTTGCTGTGCCTCAAGTGTCTTTACAAGAAATTGTCCGATTAAAAGTAGGTGATGTAGAACATAAAATCGAGCAAGTTAATGATGCACCTGTATTACGATTAAGAAATAAGCTTTTGCCAATCTTGTATTTACATAAAGTTTTGGGCATGAAAAAAGAAGAGCAAAATGATGAAACTGTTAGAATTATGGTAATGAAACATGATGACAATGAGTTTGGCTTGGTGGTAGATGAGATATTTGATCACGAAGAAATAGTCGTGAAGAATATTCCCAGATTCTTTAAAAACTCATTATGTTATACAGGAACTACGATCATGGGTGACGGCTCTGTGGCGCTTATCTTGGATATTGGCGGTATAGGTGCTAAAGGTAAGCTGAACTTTACAGGGCTTAAAGAACAAGCAGGATCAAGTGATGATATAGATAGACGTATGCACGATGATATGCAGAACTTGCTCCTCTTTGAAAATGCAAAAGATCAATTCTTTGCACTTAACCTTGATTTAATCAAACGTATTGAAAAAATAGCTAAAGCAGATATTGATTTGGTTGGAGAAAAAGAATATATTGAACATGAAGGTAAGAGTTTACATGTCATTAGATTAGAACAATATTTGCCCGTTCAGGCACCAGATCATGAAGATTCTGACTTGTATGTAATAATACCCAAATCTGTCGAAAACCCTATTGGCATTATCGTACACAGAATAGTTGATTCTATATCTGTTAATACAGAAATAGATTCAGATAGCATTATGGCAAAAGGGCTAATAGGTTCTGCATTAATTAAAGATGACTTGGTCTTATTCCCTGATATTTTTGAGCTGATCGAAATGTCTGAACCAGAAAAAGTACAAAAATATAGAGCTAAAGATAAAAAAAAGCAAAAAATACTATTGATTGAAGATACACCATTTTTTAGATCATTAGAAAAGAATTATCTGGAATCTGCTGGATACAGCGTAGATATAGCAATTGATGGTATGGATGGGTTTAAAAAAGCTGGGCAGCATAAATATGACTTGTTTATAGTCGATATCATCATGCCACGCATGGACGGCTATCAATTTGTTGAAGCTATCAAAAGAAACCCAGAATTGCAAAAGATACCAACACTTGCGCTTACTACACTCAGCAGTGAAGAAAGTAAGACAAAGGCTTTTAATGCGGGTTTTGATGCATATGAAATAAAAGTACATAAAGAAAAATTGCTCGAAACTGTAGAATCACTACTGAATAAATAAGGAGGATAGAATGATGCAATTTACTACATTTTATGTTGGGAAAACACTTTTTGGGGTGAATATCCTACAAGTTAAAGAGATTAATAATCAGATGAAATACACACCAGTACCAGATTCAGCTGATTTTATAAAAGGACTGTTTAACCTACGTGGTCAGATTATTACAATATTTGATTTGGCAAAAAGATTGGGTAGAAATGATACCGATATTCAAGACAAAACAAGAAATCTTATTCTAAAAACAGATGTAGAAACAGCTTTGATTCGTAGCAGTAATAAGATTGAAGAAATAGGTCATGATGCTGTTGGCTTTATTATCGATAGAATTGGTGACGTAATAGAAGTTGAAGATACTGATATCCAATCTGCACCTGCAAATGTTGGCGATATTTCAAAGGAATTTATCAAAGGCGTAGTAGAATTAAAAGACGATTTATTGATTATCTTGAATGTGCAAGAAATAATTAAATTCTGATTTCTGAGTGATAAATGTTTTATTGCTTCGCTACATTAATTAGCGAAGCAATTTTTGTAAATAAATCTAAGGTTTTATTGTTTTAATTCGATTTTAATTATAAGGAGGATAAGATGAAAAGAATTATTATTATTATTTTGTGCTTGCATGCTGTATTATTGCTGGCAAATAGAAGCGCCAGTACAATAGTGCATTTTAATGTGCCTGATATCCAACATATTGTGTTAGAAGAAGCTAATCTGTCAATGAATCTGGCTTATTCTGGTAATACACAAAGGTTGTATGACCCTGTTGTGCTCAATAGTACGTATAGCATTGTGTCCACAGGCAACTTCAAACAGTTGGTAGCTCAATTGAATCAAAATATGCCTGAACATACGACCTTAGAAGTAAAAGCCGATGCACCTGCAAATGCAATTAGTTTAGGGTACGTGCCTCTTTCTGTTGCGCCAAGCCCAATAATCACAAATATTAGTAATGTTAATCAGAAGAACTTATTGCTTTACTATCGCTTAAATGCAAATATCGGTGCGCCTGTTTCTGTTAATGAAAATAGAGTTGTTACTTTTACAATCATGGATTAAAAGATGAGATTATTTGTTTTTGTCTTAATTTCTGTATTAAGCTTTTCTCTCTTTGCTGATTGGTCTGTAACTGGCGACCTGACTCACTATAATGTGATGAATCGTGGAGATAGAATTACCAGAGAAATTCTTATTACTAATCATGGAAATGAAAAACTCACCCTAAATATCAAACAAGCTGACTATGCCTATAATGCGGAAGGAAATATCTGGTTTATTGAGCCTGGAAAATTGTCCCGATCAAATGCCAATTGGATAAGCTTTGCCACACAAGAAATAAATATTGCAGCAAAGAGCAAAGTAAACTTTTCATATAGCGTCAAAGTACCTGAAAATGAAGACTTGATCGGATCTTATTGGTCAATTCTCTTTATTGAAGAAGGGGGGCTCGGTTATGAAGTTGCCAAAAATAATGAGCTGAAATTGCAAGTTAATCAACGCTATGCAATACAGTCTATCACTCAAATAGGAGATACTGGACAGTATAATATTCTATTCGAAGGGGCAGAATTTAAGAAAAGCACAAATGAGCTGATATTAAACATAAAAAACACTGGAGAACGATGGGCTAACCCAAATGTATGGGTTGAATTATATGACTCTGATGGTACAAAAGTAGGTGTGTTTAATGCAAATAAACATAAGCTGTACCCACAGACCTCTCATGCATACAAAATACCGCTTGTCTCCCTAAATAAAAAGAATTACTATGTTGTTGGCGTTGTGGATTGTGGAGAAAACAAGGTGTTTGGCTCCCAATTTAATATTCAAAATTAAGCTATTAGCTTTAATAACGCTATTATTAGCGGGGAATGCTTTTGCTGCAGATTTTAAACTATCCGTTGCTGATGATGTATTTTTTGATATCAATAAGGTAAGCGTTTTAGCACTTAAAATTCAAAATCTAAAAGATTATCAAGTATCTGCTGTACCTGACTTTATACCCAGCGAATCATTCACAGTTATTAGTCCACTGCAAGATCTTGATTTTAAGGCAAATGAAGAAAAGCTCTTATATTACACTTTCTTAGTTGAAAATACTCAGCAATTACAGTCATTTCTTTTACCTTTTATTTTGAGAGATAGCCAAGGAGAAGAAGTATTTCGTGAGTTTATTAAAATAAATATTAAGCCATATACCAACTTTCAAGCCTGGCTTAATACAGGTAATTCGCCATTGTATGACGACGGTAATAGCACTTTGGCGCTCGTGCTTGATAATGATAGTAATATCCCGTGTATTGGTGATATTTTGCTTATTAATGGGGCAAAAATACAAACAAAACAGTTTTATTTGAAGGCAGGAGAGGCAGATACTCTGCAGTTTAAAACAGACTCTTTTATGCTGATGGACAAGTTTATTAATGCCAAGATTGATATTGATTATAAGTATATATATCCTGACTCTTTAAGCTCACATAAACTCAATATTGACAGATATTTGCCTTATTATTCACTTTATCAACCAGACTTGCAAAGATTTCATAAGATCCCTGCTTATGTATCTAATAAAGTGAAGCTTAATAATTACCCCGAAGAGGATGAATGGGAGCATTGGTTGAGTTTCTGGGGCTATGGATACCTTTATGATAGAGATAAAAAACCTGATACATTTGTCTCTTGGTATTTTAAGAAACAGAATGGTAGATTTTTAAATTCTTGGACAGATCATGATGAATATGCAGTGAGTTTTAGTAATAATTTGATTGCCAGCACATCTGGTAAGGCAAACTTTCAAAAGAATGTTTTATTAGGAAACCTTTATGGGCAGGGCTTTGATATTAATGTTTTTCCAAATAGATCAATGTTCTCATACCAACTGGTGAAAGATTATTACCGCGAAAAGGCGACATATTCTACTATCTCTTATACTTTTCTTAGAGATAAGGATTATATTTTGAGTGAGAATAATAGCCTCTTTTCTTTACACTTTCAGGCTAAAAGAAAAGATTTTAGCACTAATTCTATAATCGGCAAAGACACTAATAGCCCTAATGACAATGATAAACTGTCAACAAATTTATGTCTTGCTTTGACACCGTCTTTAAAGATTAATAATGAGCTCTTGTGGTATAAAAATAATAATACTAATGATGAGTTTAATTTTGCTGAGCCCTTGATTTATAATCGATTGACCTATTCTTTGCCAAGTACTTTTGTAGAATTAAAGCATTTTTATCAGGCAAAGAAAATTGATGGAGAATATGATTTCCGAAAAACATTTGAAGCAAACTTATCTAATAGATTTGAAAATGATTTTGCCTTCCTGGCTGGGTTTAGATACAGCAATGAAAAATCTAATTACACTTGGTCATACCCCTATAATCAAGTATACAACTCTCACTATCTAAAGCCAAAAGTCAAGATCTGGAAATCGTTGTATGCTATTGCTAATTATAGCTATTATTGGTATGAAAGTAGCCAACAAACCTATAATGTTGAAGATAAACTGCTGCTGTCAGGTATCGCATTTGATTTAAATAATTTCTATGCAGAGGCTTTGGCAGGTAAACATGACTATAACTACAATCACAGCAAGAAAATAGAAGATGTTTTACATGTTAATATGCGGTATTTCTATCGAGACTGGTTTATCTTTGTCGCAGACTCAAAAACAACTCGTATGGAAAACAAAACTAATCAAAGCCAGTTTATTTCTGCAGAAACCAAGATTTATCAAAAACTAAGAATGTCCGCATCATTGCAGAATTACCATTATCAGGGGAATGCATGGCAGGATATGATTATTGGGGAAGGGAATCTCAGTTATGCCTTTTATCATAAGCATACTTTGACCCTCTCTGCAAAGCACTATGAATATTTGAATAATCATGAGCTAAACCGATACTCTGTTTCTTTGGAATATACAATGCCTTTGAATATGCCAGTGGCAGCTAAGAGCCATCACTCAGATCTGATTGTTGAAGTCTTTGATCCATATACAAATAATCCTGTTAATAATCTATTAATTCACGCAAATGGGATGTATGGTTTAACTAATAAAAATGGGCGAGCAGAGTTTTTGAATATCAATCAAGGAGATTACCTTTTAACAGCAATTAATAATGGTAGAGAACAGCTCCTTTATCCTCAGCTGCCTGATACAGTTCGAGTAGAGAAAAAAGAGAAGATCACTAAAAAGTACAATTTAATCAACCCCGCAAGTATTCATATAAAAGTAAGCCAGAGAGAAGTCTCACCAACAGCTGGCGAAGGCGTATTTTTGGCGAATAATGGGAAGATAAAGCTTAAAGATATTTATTTTGTTTTGCAGAATAAAGACACCAAGATAATCAAAAAGACAGATCAAAATGGGCAGATAATCTTTAATCAATTACATGCAGGCACTTGGCAAGTTTTCCCTTTAAAGTCTGCAGATGCTCAGACCTATGAGTTTGTGGATGATATAAAAGAAATTGAAGTAGTTGATGATGAATCTTATTCTCTCGAATTCGAATTGATGCCTAAAGTGATGAAATTTGAGTCATTTATAGATGGTGGTAAGGTAAAGATTAAAGAATAGTCACTTTTTGCTTGACTTATTATAAGGTATATAAATAATCTGTTTAGTATATTATTTTTAAAAAGAAGGTATTATGAAAGCGATTATTCTTGCAGCAGGTAGGGGGATGAGACTCAATGAGGGGCGCTCAAGCATACCTAAATCAATGGAAAAAATCGGCGATCAGAGTATTATTCATTATCAAATTGAGCAATGTCTGAAGCTTGGGATAAAGAAGTTTGTCGTAGTTGTCGGTTATGAAAAGGTGATGCTGACTGAGCATGTCTTGAAAAAAGTAAACAGCTCCCAAGTTCACTTTATTGAAAATCAATACTTTGCAGAAACAAACACACTCTATTCTCTTTACTTAACAGGAAAGTACTTTTCAGAAGACTTTATCTATTTTAATGCAGATGTTTACTTTCATCCACTCTTATTAGAAAAAATCGTCAATGATAATGGTAAAACAGAACTCTTGATCGAAAAGAAAGAGTGCGGTGAAGAAGAAGTTAAAGTGGCAATTGAAAATGACCGAATCGTGGAAATACATAAACAAGTTGATATGAATAAGGCTGTTGGTGAATTTATTGGTATTGGCAAATTTGCCAGAAAAGACCAATATGCTCTCTTTGAAGCTTTGGAACTCGGTGCGAATACTGGACAAGGGAATAACTATTTTGAGTATGCAGTAAATATGATCAGTGCTTTTTGTGACTTGCATCCAGTTTTTACAGATGATTTGCCTTGCATAGAAATAGACTTTCAAGAAGATTTGAAACGTGCACGTGAAGTTGTATACCCACAGGTTCAGTCATATCTTGATATGCAAAAATAGGGTTTGCTTTTGAATAAAAAAATACTCTTTTTTGCTATTAATTCGCGTTATACTCACTCTTGCCTCGCTCTGTTTTATTTTCGAACAACAATTGCTGACTGTGGATATGACTATAAGATTGTTGAAAATAGCATAAATGACCAGTATCTTGATATTTGTAATAATATTTTTGTAGAGAAACCTGATATATTAGTCTTGCCTATTTATATCTGGAATAGGGATATCGTCGAGTATTTGCTATCAGATATAAAAAAAGTTTTGCCTAATCTGATCGTCGTTGTCGGTGGTCCAGAAGCTTCTTATAATGCAGAGTATTATTTAAATAATTATAATATTGATTTCTTGATTAAAGGTGCAGGCGAGAAGGCTTTTTATGAACTGGCACAAGAGGGCTTTAAGAGTCCCCAACGCTTGATTTCAAAGCCTAATTATTCGTTTAATGAAGTAGCTTTTCCCTATCAGAATCAAGATAAAGAACAGCTGAAACATAAGTATGTTTACTATGAAAGCTCACGTGGATGCCCCTTTAAATGCTCGTATTGCCTCTCATCACGTGAAGAACAGAGACTTGAATACAAAGATATAGACACAGTTAAAGATGAATTGCAAAGATTGATTGCATTTGAACCAACAATTATCAAGTTCATCGATCGTTCATTTAATGTTAACCAAAGCTTTGCCAAAGCGGTTTGGACTTATTTGATAGACTTAAATCCAGCATGTACATTTCATTTTGAGATTCACCCTTCTTTTATTGATCAAGAGATGCTTGAACTCTTAACTAAAGCTCGTAAACAATTGTTCCAGTTCGAAATAGGCGTGCAATCAACAAACCCCCTCACATTGCAAGCAATTAATCGAGATACTAATTGGGACTCAGACCGCCTTGCATTGCAAAATATACTAAAGCTTGATAATATTCATTTCCATTTGGATCAAATCGCTGGCTTACCGTATGAAGACTATAAGAGCCTACATAATAGCTTTAATTCGATTATCGGTCTAAAACCAGACCATTATCAAACAGGCATTTTAAAAGTGCTTTTTGGCACAGAAATGTATGATAAACAAAAAGAATATGACTTGGTTTATTCAAGCAAGCCTCCATATCAAGTGTACTCCACAAAGTGGTTGAAGTATGAAGAGTTAACTGAGTATATTGGCGTCGATCAGATAGTAGATACACTCTATAATTCTGGGCATTTTACATACTTTTTAACTGTGCTCTTTAAACAATCTACCGATATATATCAGTCTTTTTTGCTGATTAATATGTTTTTTCAAAAGCATAAGGTAAAAAAGAATGAAAAGAATTATCAAAAACTATTTAATATCCTTGCCGAAGCCGTGCAAGCAATGGGTTTGAAAGAGATTGAAAGATTGTATTATTTAGATGCATTGCGGCTTGATTGGGCTATTATTAGTCAAGCACACTTTTTCCCAGAGAAACTCAATAGTGATATTTGTGAATCATTTAGACAGGAGACTTGGGCTATTATCAAAGAGAATAGAGAACATGATTATTACCTACATGAGGGCAACAAACTCTCTTTATCTGAACTAAGGCGATCAAGGTTTTTTAAAGCTGTTGATGAAAGCTTCTATGATTATATAGGCATCAATTCATCTCCTATAGAGGGTTTGATTATTATCGATGATAATAAAACTTTTAAATGGGTAAAAAAAGTGTAACAATTATGTATTTCTTAATTATGTTTATAATATACTATGATTTTATTTTATGTAGTTTAAGGAGAGAGACACAGTCTTGTTATTGATTATGAATTTTAAAAAATATATAAATATTGTATTATTATCGTTGCTTTTATTGCTTGGATCTTGTAGTGATAAGGAATCCACAGCAAAAGACAAAGAACAAGAAGAATTAATCAAAAAAGAAATACGTATTCCCGCAGGCTCAAGCCTTTATTCAGAGCTTGAAGGAATTGGTTTAACAGTGCCATTTATAGTTGAATTGATTACAGCCTTATCAAATGATGTCGATGTGGCAAGTATTAAGCCTAATAGCTTATTTGAGGTATATTTAGAGGCTAATACAAATGAATTCAAAAAGATTTCATACGTAGAAAGCCCAATTGTAAGCCATCAAGTACGGTATGAGCATGGCGAGTTTCATTATGAATTTGTTGAACTGGAAACAGAAAAGCGGGTTAGAATTATAGAAGGTTTTTTATATGGAACACTTAGCCAAGCTCTTTCTGATAAAGGTGTCGAGCTTGCTATACGAAATCAGGTTAATCATGCCCTGAGTAGCAAGATTAATTTTAATCGGCAAGCTCAAAAAGGAGATTACTTTAAGATTATCGCAGAAGAACAATACTACCTGAATGATAAAATGCCAGGCACTAAGCTCTTATACGTGTATTATAGTGGCAAGGCAGCTGGGAAAGTTGAGGGGTATCGTTATCAAGAAACGGATTCAAAATCTGCTTATAATGGCATGTATTTAGAAAATGGTACAGCAATGCTTTCTTCTGCTCTGCGTTTGCCTCTAGACCGTGTACAGATAACCTCTCGATTCGGTTATCGTATTCATCCTATTTCCAGACGAAAAAAACTACATACAGGCATTGATTATCGTGCAAAACGCGGCACGCCTGTTTATGCTATTGCACAAGGAATTGTCGTGCGTGCAAGTTGGAATGGTGGGTTTGGAAAATCTGTCGAAGTCAGACATCCAGATGGAATAATCTCGCAATATGCACACTTAGATAGAATTAATGTAAGACATGGACAGAGCGTCAAAGCAGGTACAATTGTGGGGGCTGTGGGCTCGACAGGCTATTCAACAGGTCCACACTTGCACTTTGGAATAAGGCAGAATAATAAATGGGTTAACCCTCAAAACTATAAAATGACCTCTGCAACAAAGCTTGAAAAAGCGCGCATGCAGGCGTTTAAAAAGCAGATTGAAGAGATAAAACAAAAAATCGATAGCTTGCCAACTGACGACTCAGATCCATTAGAAATGACGACACTCGAAAGATACCGTCGAGAAAATAGTAAAAAGAGAAATTAGAATAAGGCTTATGTGATGCTATGTCCATTGTAGAAAACGTGATCTCTGTAGAAAATATAACCAAACGCTATGGCGAAAAGCTCCTTTTTGACCCCATTAGTTTTGGGATTAATAAGTCTGAAAAGATCGGTGTTTTAGGTATAAATGGAAGCGGTAAATCCACTTTATTAAAGATGTTGGCAGGTATTGAGCATCAAGATAGTGGACAGATTACCTTTCAATCAAATATTAGAATTGGGTATTTGCCACAATCACCAAACCTCGACGAAAATTTGTCTGTTATTCAACAGATTTATATGACTGATCATCCCCATTTTCAATTGTTAAATAAGTATTATCGTTATTCAGAAGCGCTTGAATTTGACTATCAAGAGGATATCTTCGAAAAACAAAACAAAGTATTAGCAGAGATTGAAAGAAATGATGCCTGGTCAATCGATTACAAAGCAAAAGCAACTCTGACCAAGTTTGGCTTAAATGATTGGCAAAAGAGGATTGGTGAGCTTTCTGGGGGGCAAAAGAGAAAGGTCGATCTGGTTAGAGTGCTATTAGATGAGCCCGACATTATTCTTATGGATGAGCCTACTAACCATCTCGATACCGATATTATTGAGTATATTCAAGAATGGATGATAAATAGTAAAGCAACAATTCTATTTGTAACACATGATAGATACTTTTTAGATGCTGTCAGCACCAAGATATTGGAAATCGATCAAGAGAAGATCAGGTTTTATCCTGGTTCATACTCAGCCTATGTAGAGAGAAAGCAGCTTGAATTGGTCGATCAAGAGAGAAAAGAAACACGAAGACAAGCACAGTTAAAAAAAGAACTAAAATGGCTCAATAGAGGCGCAAGAGCAAGGGCAACAAAGCCTAAAGACCATGTTGAAAGAGTGAAAGAGCTCATTGATAAATCGTATTTGAGCTCGCAAAAAGAGTTGTCTATGTCTTTTCAAACCGCAAGATTAGGCAAGACTATACTTGAAATAAATGATCTGTCTTTTGGCTATGAAAAGGCTTTGTTGACAGGGTTTACTTACTTTTTTCAAAAGAATGATAGGATTGGCATCATAGGTCCCAATGGCTGCGGTAAGTCCTCTCTGATCAAGGCAATATTAGGCGATATCCCAATCATTTCAGGTTCTGTTAAGTTTGGGCTAAATACAAAAGTAGCACGCCTTGACCAAGAAGAGCCCATGCTCAATCCAAGGCTGAAAGTGGTTGATTATATCAAAGATAGCACTGAGAATATACGAACTCAAGATGGTGTATTACGCTCTTCTGAACAGATATTGGAACGGTTTTTATTCGATAGAAAAATGCAGCAGGCACCTATTTCTTCCCTTTCTGGTGGCGAAAAGAAGAGGCTTTATCTTTTACAATCACTCCTTTTTGGCTCAAATTTCCTCGTTTTAGATGAACCAACTAATGATCTCGATATCAGAACTCTGGAGATATTAGAGGACTATTTAGACAACTACGAAGGCTGTATTGTACTTATCTCGCATGACCGCTATATCTTAGACAGAATCGTTGATTATCTGTTTATCTTTCAAGAAGACAATAGTATTAGAATGTTTCCAGGCAATTATTCAGATTACCTTTTGGTAAAAAAATACGAAGCTGAAGAGGCTGAAGAGAAAAAGAGTAATGCCAATAAAAAACAAGTGATAAAACCAAAAACAACCAAAAAGCTGAGCTATAAAGAAGAACGTGAATTAGAACAGATTGAAGAAAAGATAGACGGTTTGGAACAGGAAAAAGCTGCTATCAATAATAGAATGCAAAATGACGCCAATAGCTTGAATCATGAAGACTATGCTAAACTATCAAAAGAATTAGACTATATTGAAAATGAAGTGCTAGTGCTTTTAGAACGTTGGGAGGCATTAGAAACAAAAAGAAAGGACTGATTGGAATGACAAGGAAACTCTTTTTTGCCCTTTTTATCTTTATTCCAGTGTTTATGAATGCATTTTTGGAGCAAGATCTTGCCTTATATCTTCATACAGATAGCGGCAAAACAATTGGACTAACAGGAACACCATACCCTGCTTATAGCTCTGATAGCGGAGCTGGAGCAGGATTACAATTTATTTTATTTGATGCTACTAATGAAGAGAGTGTTAATAATCCTTTTAATTTGCAGTTTGATATGTCTTTCACTACAGAAGGTGAAAAGAAGTTTGAGCTAGACTACAGAAAAGATTATTCAGCGCAACAATGGGTTTTTTTTACTCATCTTGAATATAAGATTATGCCTTCTGATTTTTGGGGCATTGGCGCTGATACACCTGAACAGAATAAAGAGAGTTATAAACAAGACAAACAAGTAATAGCTTTAACTCTGCAAAAGAATTATTCTGAAAGTCTGTCACTTGGACCAATATTGAGCTATTATCGATATAAGTTTTTAGAGAAAAAAGACTCATTAATGCTGGCTCAGGGAGATATCCCAGGTAGTGAAAACAGCTTATCCTTAGTCGGTACAGGCTTTGTTTTTGATTATAATAAAACAGATTCAAGAAACTATCCACGTAAAGGTTATAGACTTATTAATGAGAATGTTTTATATTTGTCAGTAGATGAGTCAAACTATCATTTTTACTCTGGTAGCCTTGATTTGAGGGCATATTATCCTCTATTTGAAAATCATGTAATTTGTGGGCAAATACTTAGTCAAAATACCAGTGATACACCGCCTTTCCAGCTAATGCCAAAACAAGGGGGACCCTTCATTATGCGCGGCTATGCAAATGGGCGATTTATTGATAAACAGTTCTTGGCAACGCAAATGGAATATCGAAGCCCGTTTTGGATGAAATTAGGCTTTGCTGCTTTTGCCTCACTTGGCAATTCTTACAAGAACTTTAGGGATTTTGACCTTTCTAATACACACTTTACATATGGCACTGGCATAAGATTGAATATTTCAAAGGCAAATATGCTGAATATCAGAGGCGATATTGCTTTTTCAAAAGAGGGGCACACAATTTATTTTAAAGTCGGCGAGTCTTTTTAACAAAGAAACAGTTTTAAAACAATAAAAATCACTTGACTTTTAAGTGATTCAAATTTTCTTTGTATTTAGTTAATATGCTTTTATCAAATGATAATAAATAAATATTTAGGATTATTATGTTTACTGAATTAATCGTTAATGTACATTCAATGGAAAATAGGATTGCTGTGCTCGAAGACAATCAATTAGTAGAATTGTTTGTGGAAAAAGAGAATAGCAATAATATTGTAGGCAACCTTTATAAGGGCATCGTAAAAGACGTTTTACCAGGTATGGGAGCGGCTTTCATAGATATTGGCTTAGAGCGGACTGCTTTTTTGCATTACTCCAATATTGCCACCGATTTTATAGATGACTTTGAAGGAGAAGAGCATGAAAAAATTGTGCCAGAAGAATCTCACAGAATTGCAGAGATCTTAAAGCCTGGACAAGAAATCCTCGTACAAATTCAAAAGGGACCTATCGGTGCTAAAGGTGCACGTTTGACAGGACAGATATCAATACCAGGAAAGATCTTGGTCTATTTCCCTAATAAGAGCAAAATATTCATTTCCAGAAAGATAAACTCCCCAATTGAAAAGCAGAGAATTAGAAGTATTTTGAGTGAGATTAAAGACCCAAATACAGGTATTATCGTTAGAACCGAAGGCGAGCATTGCTCAGAAGAAGAATTTGTAGAGGAATACAGATCTTTGGCGAAGACATGGAAATTCCTTGAAAAGAAGATCAATAATAGCAAAGCGCCCTGCTGTATTTTTGAAGAGTCTGATCCTGCAAGTATCCTTATACGCGACTTATTTAGTTCTAATGTCGATCGCTTGGTAATCGATGATAAAGATTTTTATCAGAAGGTAATATTACGTATAAAAGATTATAATCCAACACTTTGCGATAGAGTCGAGCATTATGCTGAGGAGACACAAATATTCGATGCTTTTGGTATTGAAAAAGAGATAGAAAAACTCTTCTATTCCAGAATATACCTACCCTCAGGCGGGAATATTGTGATCGAAAGCACCGAAGCATTGACTGCAATAGATATCAATACCGGTTCATATACCGGCTCAAAGAATTATGAAGCAACAATAAAACATACAAACCTTGAAGCTGCAGTGGAAATTGTTAGACAGATTAGACTTAGAAATCTCTCTGGCATTGTAATTGTTGACTTCATCGATATGCAAGAAGTAAAGAGTAGGCAAGAAGTATTAGATACGCTTAGAAAGGCTTTTAGACGTGATCGAGCTAAGAATAAAGTCTTCCCGTTTGGACAATTAGGCTTGGTTGAAATAACACGAAAACGTACTCGTACAAGCTTGATGAACACTTATTTAGAGCATTGCCCGCATTGTAATGGCACTGGTAGAGTGTTATCAAGAGAGTCAGTTTTGATTAAAATTAATCGCTGGCTGGCAAGAGCAGAGTACTTTATCTCAAATCGACCTCTCGATATCTATGTTCACCCTGCAGTAAAGCAGGCTTATGACTCTCATCCAGAGTTGATTTCTTGCTGGAATAATAAAGTCAATATATTTGAACAATTCGATTTAGATCAAGATATGTTTCGTATTATCTTAGCAGATGAAAAAAAAGACATTACAACTAAATATAATCCTTGACATAATTTGCTTGATTAAAAATATTGTTTAAATAACTGAAATTGTTTAATAAAAAAGGAGAATAAATTATGTTCGCGATCGTCGATTTTAAAGGCTTTCAGTATCGTATAGAAAAAGACGCTACTATAAAAGTATCATATTTAGCAGACAAAGAAATTGGCTCAGCTGTTGAAATGCCAAATATCTTATTGATTCAAGATAATGATAAAGTCACTGTAGGTACACCAACAGTCGAATCAGCAATGATTACCGCAGAAGTAATCGGTCATGGTAGAGATAAAAAAGTCTTAGTTTTCAAAAAGAAAAGAAGAAAAGGCTATAGAAAAACTCAAGGTCATCGTCAGTATTTCACCCAATTAAAAATCACAGACATTAAATTTTAATTAGAAAAAGAGGATAGAAATGGCACACAAAAAAGGTGTTGGTAGTAGTAAAAATGGACGCGATAGTAATCCAAAATACTTAGGCGTAAAAAAATACGGTGGAGAACAAGTACTCCCTGGCAATATTATTGTTCGTCAACGTGGCACGAAATTTCACGTTGGTGAAAACGTTGGAATCGGAAGAGATTTTACTATCTTTAGTTTAATTGAAGGTACTGTACAGTTTCAAACAAAAAGAGCTGGGAAAAAGTTTATTTCCGTACTGCCTAACTAAATCGTAAGTTTTCTTGCCACTCTTTTGAGTGGCTTTTTTTTTGCCTAAAAAGAAAGTTTTTTGCAGGATTTCGCATCGCAAATTGTTATATATTTAAATGATCATTAGAAAGAGGGAGAATGAAATACTTAATACTTTTACTTATCTTGCCTACTTTAATTTTTGCTCAAGCTTATACCGCTGAGCAATTAATAGATATAGGCTTACAAAATAATTATGGTATACAACAATCAGAGGCAAGCTATCAAGTTAGCAAAGCAAAATTAAATATCGCCAGATGGGATATCCTGCCTGAACTTAGTGCAAATCTTAACTATACACACGATTTTGAGGCTGCTCAAGATCCAAACTCTAATGCGCTTTCTCTTAGATTAGCAAAGAAAATAAGTTTAAATGATCAAAGCTATTACCAGAATAAATATGCAAAATATGACTTAGAAACTGCTGAGATTAAATTGGATAATGATAAAAAAGACTTCGTCTTCAAAGTCTTGAAAGCCTATATTGATGTGCTCAATAAACAAAAACAACTTGAACTACAAAATAAAAACCTCGAGATTCAACAAAGTATTCTCACCCAAAGCCGTATGCTGCTTGTACAAAAGAAGAATACTGAGTTCGATGTGAAGCAAAGCGAAATAAACGTCTTGAACGTCCAAATTGCTATAAAAAGCCTTGAAAATGATATCAAAAACAGCCGTAGAAACTTATTTAATATGCTAAATATACCTGATGAATTCTTCGCTTTCTCTGAAATTACTGTCCCTGACTTTGATAATCTACCTGAATTTGATGTCAGTCAAGTCCCTGAATTAGTCGTCTTAAAAAGAGATATTGAACGCGATGAAATCGCTCTGACTCAATCAAAAGTCTCTTTTGTCCCCGACTTGACTATGAGTTATCAATATTCAAAAACAAAGAGCGGCTATGACTTTGAATTTGATAATAATCGTACAGGACATACCCTTGCCCTTGACGCAAGCTATTCTTTTTGGAACTTATTTAAACATGGACAAGAGCATAGTCAAACAAAGCTATCACAAAAAATTAAAAAACTGAATTATGAAAACAGTAAACTAACACTCGAAAGCCAGTATAGTCAGTATCAAACTCAATTAGATTATTTAAAAGAGATGGATGAACTATATCAATTAAAAAAGGAAAACACTCAAGATAATCTAAACATTGCAGAACAAAAGCATGAGCTCGGTATGATTCAACAGATTGAATTAGACAAGGCGATTTACGAGTTCTTGGATGCTTCGATTAATGCAGAAACAAACAAATACAAGCTGATCGAGCTTTATGAATCAATTAACTATTTGCTTTCAAAAAAACTATTAAATAAATATTAAAGAAGTAGGATATTCTTATGAAAAAGTTTTGGAAAATTACACTAATTATCATTGTTTTAGTCTCTGGATTTGTAGGCTATAAATATTGGAAAAAACAAAAGAACAAACCAGAATGGAAGCTCGAAGAAGCAAGATATTCAACCATTAGAGAAGTTGTGACAGCATCTGGTACGATTAATCCAGTGACAAAAGTCGAAGTCGGAACCGAAGTCTCTGGAAAGATAGAAAAGATTTATAAAGATTATAATCAATCAGTGAGGAAAGGCGATTTGCTTGCCAAGATTGATACAGAAACTTTAGAACTTAATCTGCAAGAAATAGAGTCAAGCCTTTTAGCGGCAAGGTCTTCAGCACGTGATGCACAAATCGATGTTGACCTTCTTACTGAATTAGTAGGCAAGAATATGGCTGCTGAATATGAATTGCAAAAAGCACAAATTAAGCTGGAACAGGCTCAACAAGCAGTAACAAGAGCCCAATTGTCTTTTCAAAAAGCTCAAAAGAATTTACAAAATGCACATATTTACTCACCAATTGATGGTGTGATTATCTCTCGTGCTGTTGATGAAGGGCAAACTGTCGCTGCGAGCCTTAATGCACCTACTCTTTTTGTCATCGCAAACGATCTTACTAAAATGCAAATTGAAGCCAGCGTTGATGAGGCAGATGTCGGAAGAATTAGCCTTGGTATGCCTGTGATCTTTAATGCTGATGCCTTTATGGATGAAAGATTTTCTGGTACGGTAAAGCAAGTTAGACTTTTCCCAAAGAGTGAATCGAACGTTGTAACATATTCTGTTATTATTGACGTTGATAACCCAGATATGCTCTTATTGCCTGGTATGACTGCCAATGTTACCATTATTGTCAATCAAAAAAGCGATATTTTAACTGTCCCCTCGCGTGCTTTACAATTTAAGCCTTCAAAAGAAGTTTGGGAAAGCTTTGGTCTTACTTGGAATGACAGTCTTTTGGTTAGACAAAGAGGTGGAATGCCTGGTCAGATGAGAGGACAGCAAAATAGAGGTAATATTGCCCAAGATAGTACAAAGAGCAAAGGTCAGCAAAAGCAAGGCATGCAAAGAGATAGATCTAAAGGTAGAGATATGAACAATACAGCTCAAAGAAAAGATCATGTAGAGTCAAAAGGCGCTGTTGATGTATTCAAATTAAGAAATGCATACAATGCAACAAAGATACAAAACGGCTTTGTCTGGGTAATTGAAAATAAAGTACCAAAGTCTATTCCCGTCGTGACAAGCATGAGCGATGGAAATACTGTAGAGATTGTCTCAGGCTTGGAAGAAGGACAGTCTGTTATCGTTGGAGTTACAACAAAAGACACAAAAAAGAATAATCAAAACAACATGATGCGTATGGGCATGAGAATGTAAAGCATTCTTGACAGTATTTTAAGAAAGGGGTTTTCATGCCAAATACATTAATAAAAATAGAGAATATGTCTAAAACATATCAGATGGGTGAATCTGTTGTTCATGCCCTTAGAAATGTGGATTTGACAATAAATAAGGGCGAATTTGTAGCCATAATGGGTGCCAGTGGATCTGGTAAAACCACCCTAATGAACCTTATTGGCTGCCTTGATAAGCCAAGTGCAGGTTCATATATACTTGATGGCATTGATATTCACTCTCTCAATGATAATGAATTGTCGGATATTAGAAATGAAAAGATAGGCTTTGTCTTTCAATCTTTTTATCTTTTGCCAAGAACTACTGCCTTTGAAAATGTTGAGCTCCCGCTGCTTTACAGCACAAATTTAAATTTACATCAACGCAGAGAAAAGGTTCTACAAGCATTAGAAACTGTGAAAATTGCAGAACGCTCACATCACTTTCCCAATCAACTTTCTGGTGGGCAGCAACAAAGAGTGGCAATTGCAAGGGCGATTGTCAATCAAGCTTTAATCATGCTTGCCGATGAGCCAACAGGTAATCTTGATAGTAGAACGAGCGTTGAAGTGCTGTCTGTCTTTCAAGAGCTTCATAGAAATGGAATTACAGTAATTTTGGTAACTCACGAAAAAGAAATAGCTATGTATGCAAAGCGGCTAATTATCTTTAAAGATGGGCGGATTATCAGTGATCAGATTAATAATAATCAGCGCAATGCAGCAGAAGATTTAAAGAATTTACCCAAAGAAGAAGAGGATTAATCTATGCCATTATATGCTATTTTTCAAATTGCTTTAAAATCATTATTAAGAAATAAAACACGTACTTTTCTCACTATGCTCGGTATTATTATCGGTGTTGCAGCTGTCATCACCATGCTTGCAATTGGGCAAGGTGCCAAAACAATAGTTGATGATCAGATAAATTCGATGGGTACAAATGTTATAACCGTTATGTCAAATATGTTTAATCGCTCTGCTGTTCGCTCAGAATCTGGGTCAAGTAGCGGATTAACTCTTGAGGATGTTGAGAATATCAAAGATAGGTTTAATGATGTGCTTTATGCATCTGTTTTGGTGAGCTCTTTTGGACGACTAAAGTATAAATCTCTAAACTGGTATTCACCTGTAATGGGCGTCGATACCGATTTTCAATTTATCAGAAATTATGAGATGGAAGAGGGCGAATTCTTCACTGATAATGATGTGCGTTCTGGCAATAAAGTGATTGTCATTGGCACTACAGTTGCCACTAATCTTTTTCCAGATGAATCTCCAATTGATAAAATGATTCGCTTAAGAAATGTTCCAGTGAGAATTGTCGGTGTTTATAAATCAAAAGGGCAAAGCGTAGCGGGTGGCGACCAAGATGATATGGTAATAGCACCGTATTCAATGGTTTTAGGGCGACTAACTGGTAGATGGAGACCAAACCTAAACATTTTTGTGTCTGCTGTGTCTAAAGAAAAGATCCCAAAACTACAAACAGATATAATGAATTATCTCTTGGAAACAAATCGTGCAGCTACTGAAGAAGACTTTGTTGTCAACTCTCAAACAGATATTGCTGAGACATCAAATCGTGTTTCCAATACCATGACTTTGTTACTTGCCAGCATTGCCAGTATTTCACTGTTAGTTGGCGGTATTGGTATTATGAATATTATGTTAGTCTCTGTTACAGAGCGAATTAAAGAGATCGGTATTCGTATGGCTGTGGGCGCAAAAAAGAAAGACGTTCTTATGCAATTCATTATCGAAGCAGTCATGATTAGCCTCTTAGGTGGACTTTTGGGCATTTTATTAGGTGCAGGTTTATCAAAAACACTTGAGCATATGATGAAATGGTCGATCTCCATTTCAACCTGGTCTATTGTTTTATCAGTCACTTTTTCTTGTGCTATCGGTATATTTTTTGGTTGGTATCCAGCAAAAAAAGCAGCAAGCCTAAATCTTATCGATGCTTTGAGGTATGAATAGTAATAAATCGTAAAAAAACTCATATATTTCTCTCTTCATTCCGCTTACATTCCCCTCGCTATCTTGGAGAACTTATAGAAAAGTAAAGAGAATGGAGAGAGAATCTAATAGGGCTTTTAGTCAGTAATAAGCAAAGAGATTTAGGTGAATAAATCTATCACAAAATAAATCAAACTGCACTTTCCAATGATCCTTGCAAAATAAATGATCTTTTTTTAAATAAAAACAACTTTTTACTTGACAGTTTGAGAAAGAATTATAAATTAAATATATGAACACAAGCAAACAAAACCTAAGGAGACCATTCAATGGAGTACAATAGTGAAGAAATATTTGCAATGAATTTTCAACAATTATATAATGTGGCGAAAAAATTAGATATTAAAAACATAAAAGATTACAAAAAGGTAGATCTTATTTCAAAGATATTTGAAGTCAGCGCAGAGCAAGAAGGTCTTGCGTATACCACAGGATGTCTTGATACAAATGACGATGGTACAGGTTTTTTAAGATATCAAAATAATAATTACCTACCAAGTCGAGATGATGTGCTTGTTTCTCAAAATCAAATTAAGAAATTTAATCTGAAAAAAGGACATATGATTTCTGGAGCTGTTCGATCTCCGAAAGAAGGTGAAAAGTATTTTACTCTCACTCGAGTTGACTCCGTAAATGGTATTGAACCTATGAAAATACTCGAATTATCTCCTTTTGAATCGCTTACACCTTATTACCCAACTGAAAAGCTAAACCTTGAAGTAATCGCTGAAACAAACCCCAATGCAAGCGTTGTAAGTGACTGCATTTCTACTCGAATTGTAAACCTCTTTTCTCCTATTGGAAAAGGACAGCGTGGCTTGATAGTTGCCGCACCAAGAACGGGTAAAACAGTTTTAATGCAAAATATCACAAATGCTATTCTCGTAAATAACCCTGATGTCCATGTGATTGTCTTGTTGGTAGATGAGCGCCCTGAAGAAGTGACTGAAATGAAAAAGACTATTTTTGCAAACAACTCTGAAGTGGTAAGCTCAACTTTCGACGAAACTGCAAAGAATCATACCATGGTCGCTGAAATCGTGATAGAAAAGGCTAAGCGAATGGTTGAATTAAACAGACATGTTGTTATTGTTTTGGATAGTATCACACGTCTTGCACGTGCCTATAACAATAATTCGCCATCAAGTGGGAAGATCATGTCTGGTGGTATTGACGCTAATGCCATGCACAGACCGAAGAGATTCTTTGGCGCGGCACGAAATATACAAGATGCAGGCAGCTTGACTATTATCGCTACCGCCTTAGTGGATACAGGTAGTAGAATGGATCAGGTGATATTTGAAGAGTTTAAGGGTACTGGTAATATGGAAATTGTTTTAGACCGCTCTATTAGCGATATGAGAGTTTTCCCTGCAATAGACTTGATTCGCTCTGGTACACGCCGTGAAGAATTATTATTGACACAAAGTGAACTAAACCGCATGTATGTACTGAGAAAATATCTAAAATCCATGAACCCTATACAAGGGATGGAAACACTTAAACAGAAAGTGGCAGAATCAAAAAACAATAGCGAAATGCTGAAATCAATGAGTTCGTAATGGAATTACTTGCCCCTGCTGGTAACTTTGAAAAAGCAAAATATGCACTGCAATATGGTGCTGATGCTATTTATATCGGAGGAAAGCAGTATAGCCTCAGAGCAAAGGCAGATAACCTTGACGATGAACAGCTTATACATCTGATAGAATACACCCACTCGCTAAAAAAGAAAATATTTATTACAGTAAATATCTATGCCCATAATTCTCATCTCGATGGGCTTGAAGAATATATCAAATACCTCTCTGCTCTCAATTTTGACGGGATTATTTTAGCTGATCCATCCATCTTTAATCTTGTAAAAAAATACGCACCGCATCTGCCTATTCACATTAGTACACAAGCGAATATCACCAACTGGCAAACAGTAAAATTTTGGCAAGAGCTCGGCGCCAAAAGAGTGATTTTGGCAAGAGAATTAACATTTGCTGAAATAAAAGAAATCAGAGAAAAATGCCCTGATATTGAGCTTGAAATATTTGTGCACGGAGCAATGTGTATATCATATTCTGGTAGGTGCTTAATAAGCGCTTTTTTTAATAATAGACATGCAAACCTCGGTGAGTGTACACATCCATGCCGTTGGAATTATTCTTTGGTCGAAGAGAGTAGACCTGGTGAATACTTCCCTGTTGAAGAAGATGAACATGGTACTTATTTCTTTAATTCAAAAGACTTATGCCTCTGGAATAGACTAAAAGAGATATATGATTTAGGTATCGATAGCATCAAAATTGAAGGTCGCATGAAAAGTGCGTATTATGTGGCAAATGTCGTTCGTACATACAAAAATGCTTTGACTGCAATTAAAGAAGGCAAGACAGTGAATCCCACTTGGGAAGAAGAACTCGACAAGATTAGCCATCGAGTTTATGCAGAAGGCTTTTTTGCTGGTTTTGACTCAAATACAACGCAGCATTATTCCAGCTCTGCATATACACGAGATTGGCAGTATTTGGGAAATATCATTAAGCATGACAACCAATACGCTTGGGTAGCGGTACTCAGTAAATTTTCGTTAGCTGAAGAGATATCTTTTATCTTTCCAGATCTTAATACAGATTTTACCTTAAAAATTGAAGAACTATTTGATGAAACTGATCATCAGATTGATTTTACAAAGCCTAATACAATCGTTAAGATCCCAATTAATAGGACTATCCCTGATTTTGGAATACTTAGAAAACAAACATTAGATTAGAAAATGGAGAAGGAAATGGCATATTTAGAATGGAATGACTCTTACTCAGTTAAAATTAATTCTATCGATCAGCAACACAAACAATTAATTGCATATATCAACGAACTACATGAGGCTATGAGCCAAGGCAAAAGCAAGCAAGTAATGGGAGATATTCTTGCAAAACTCGCAAACTATACTGTTGAACATTTTACCTTAGAAGAAAAATATATGTCAGATCATCATTATGTTGATTTAGATAATCACAAGAATACTCATGCAAGTTTTGTGAAAAAGGTGTCAGAATACCGTCAGGCTTATGAGGAAGGTAAGTTTCTGATATCTATAGAAATAATGAATTTCTTAAAAGATTGGTTGACTAATCATATCATGGGTACAGACCAGAATTATTCAGCTTTCCTTGTAGCTAAAGGGGTAAAATAACAGAGGATTACCAATGAACAGAAAAATAATTGCCCTTCTATTCTGTTTTTCTTTATTCTCTTTTATATTTGGGGCAACTATTCAAGAAATAGAAAATGCATATCAAAAGGGGACTTTACAGTTAAATAGCAATTTGCTGCTTGTGAATGCCAATGATGCAAACAATCTTTCTGCTTGTAAGTTGTTTTATACAGCAAAGATTCACACAAATATCACCAGTTCAAAGTCAATTTATAATCAAGCTTACACAAAAGGCAAACAAACTAAATATGGGCAAATGGCGTACCTGGAACTTGCAAAGATGGACTTTTTTGAAAGGAAGTTTGACGCTACCTTAGTAAAACTAAAAGATCTCGATGAGCTTAATGAGCGCTTTTATTGGCAAGCTCGTACATACTTTCTGCAAAATAAATACTTGCAAACCATTGTCTGCGTAGAGAACTATTTGGATATAGAGCCTAATGGTGAGTTTGCATTAGAGTTAAATGCTTTACTACTTGATGTTTATTTAAAACAAAATAAACCATCAGAATTCCTGTCAGTAAAACAAAGAATGGAAAAGCTAAAGAATTACCCTGACATAGAGGCTTATACCCTATATAAAGAAGGATTGCTGTATGAACAGGCAAATGACTTGGTGAAAGCTATGCAATGCATGAAAACTCTGTCGCAAAAGTATCCCAAAAGCCAATACAGAGTCTATGCTGACGATCTCGTGCTCACTTATAATAAAAAAATACAAAGCCAAGATAATGCAAAAACTTATGACGATACTCAAGTTGTTAGTCAGCCAGTTGTCCCTAAAGCAAGTGACAAGGGGACTCTTAGCGTTGCGAGCCTTGAGAAAGGGAAACCATATATTCAATATGGACTATTTAGTACCAAAGTGGCGGCAGATAATTATCAAAAACAGCTTGATACACGCGGTATAAAGGCTTTTGTTATCACAAAAATAGTTAATAATAAAGAGCATTTTGCTGTGATTCAGGGACCATTTACTTCAAGAGAATCAGCAAACTCTTTCTTAACCGATGTTAAAAACAACAATATTAGTGCCTTCTTGTTTTTCCCATAGCCTTTTTTAGGATTAATCTATATGTCAAACACACAAAAAGTTACCCCATTAATGCAACAGTACAACCAAATAAAAGAGAAGCATCAAGATAAAATAATCCTCTTTAGAATGGGTGATTTTTTTGAGACTTTTGATGAGGATGCTAAAACTGCCTCTAAGATATTGGGTATCACTCTTACTAAAAGAAATAAAAGCGATGAAAACTCGCCTTGCTTGGCAGGCTTTCCTCATCATGCACTCGATAATTATTTAGATAAATTAGTCCAAAGTGGGAGAAAAGTCGTCATCGTTGATCAAGTCGAAGACCCAAAATTTGCCAAAGGTTTAGTTAAGCGAGAAATCGTTGAGATTATTACTCCTGGCGCCATTTTAGATGAGAAATTCATTCAGCATAAGGACAATCTCTTTTTGGCTTGTGTTCATTGGGATAAGAATAAAAATAAAATCGGCTATGCTTGTCTGGATGTGTCCACTGCTGATTTTAGATATACAGAATTTAGCCATGAGATGCTCAGAGATGAAGTTTTAAAAACAGGTCCTAAAGAAATAATCGTCAAAAATGAAGACTATAAAAAGATAATTGAAGAACTTGCACTTGACCATCATCCTGCTATAACTATCTACGATACTTGGCATTATGAGTACAATGAAGCAAAGAAATTGATCAAAGAACATTTTAATGTTTACACCCTGGAAAGCCTTGGTATGCAAGATAAAAAGAGCGGGGCAATAGCTGTTGCCGTTGCTTTGAGTTATATTAAATCACTGAGAACTGAGGATTTATCTTATATTAATACAATTCAATATTACTCTTTAGATATTTACATGCAAATTGATGAGGTGACAAGAAGAAACCTTGAACTATTCCGCTCCATGAGGACAAATGACCGCGAAGCAAGTCTCATGTCGGTTATAGATGAAACAAAAACGCCAATGGGTGCTAGATTACTGACTAATTATTTGCAGTACCCATTGATGGATAAAGTCTTAATTGGTATGCGTCTCGATGCAGTTGAGTCTTTTAAAAACAATATCGCTTATACCAGAGATTTAAGAGATATCTTGTGTGAGATTGGAGACTTGAGTCGTATTATCACGCGCCTCTCTACTCAGAGAGCAAATGCACGTGACCTAAATGTTTTGGCTGCTTACTTGCAAACAGCTCCCGTGATTTATCAACTATTAGATCAGTTTGATAGTGAGCTGATAAAAGAGCTTCAGCAAAGTATTCAAAACTACTCTGATATTGTTGAAAAGATCAATAGATTTATTGTGGAAAGCCCGCCTCTGACTATTACAGAGGGGAATATTATAAATAGCAGTATTCATGATGAACTTGATGAGTTAAGAATGATCAGTCGTGATGGTAAAGGATGGATTGCAAGGCTTGAAGAATCTGAAAAACATAAAACAGGCATCCCAACCCTAAAAGTCGGTTTCAATAAGGTTTTTGGTTATTATATCGAGATTACCAAACAACATAAAGAAAAAGTCCCTGAATACTATATTGCTAAGCAAACCCTGGTAAATGCGGAGCGTTATATTTCGCCACAATTAAAAGAGCATGAATCGCGTGTGCTTGGCGCTGAAGAGAGGATTAAGAACCTTGAGCATGAGATTTTTGTAAAGCTGCGTGCTGAATTGTCTGAAAAGGTCCCCTTGATACAGAGTTTTATCACTGTGGTTGCCAAGCTTGATGTCTTGTCGAACTTTGCCTTTATCGCTCATCAAAATAGATATAATCGACCCCATTTTAATGATGAAGGGCTCTTAGATCTACAGGATTGCCGCCATCCCGTCATAGAAAAGCTACTCAAAGACGAACAGTTTATTCCAAATGATGTGAAATTGGATGATGACAATTATAAAATAGCACTGATTACAGGTCCTAATATGGCTGGAAAGTCAACTTATTTGAGGCAAATAGGCTTGATTGCTATCATGGCTCAAATGGGCTCATATGTGCCTTGTACAAGCGCTAATATCCCTATTTTTGACAAGCTTTTTACCAGAGTCGGTGCCTCTGATAATCTTGCTCAAGGACAATCAACATTTTTAGTAGAAATGATTGAGACTGCCAATATTCTGCAGTCTGCAACGCCAAATTCTCTAATTCTACTTGATGAAATTGGCAGAGGAACCAGCACTTTTGATGGCCTTTCTCTCGCCTGGTCTATCGTTGAATATATTCATAATAACCCAAAGATAAATGCGAAGACACTATTTGCGACGCATTATCATGAGCTGACTGAACTGGAAAACATCTTACCAGGAGTAAAGAATTTTAATATCACCATACGTGAATGGAATGACCAGCTTATCTTCTTAAGAAAAGTCGAACGTGGTGGGGCTGATCAAAGCTATGGAATACAAGTAGCAAGGCTGGCTGGTGTTCCTCAAAAAGTAATTAATAGAGCAAGACAAATCTTGAAAAACCTCGAAGCTATCGAGCTCAGCCCTCAAGGGTTGACTGCCAGAATCAAGAAATCGCTCAATCAGAATGACCAACTTAATCTCTTTGATCTAATAGTTGAAGAGACAGAAGAAAAAGATAAAAAGCTTCAAGATTTGAAAGATATCATCTTAGACATGGATATCGAAGAGCTTTCGCCTTTACAAGCTTTACAAAGACTAAATGACCTGAAAAATCTTTTACTCGAAGAAGAATAGTATTGGAGAAGTAGATGAAGATTTACAGTATTTTAAGATCAAAAACTGCAATGATGATAATTGATCAAACGCTTTTACCTTTACAAGAAAAACGTATTGAAATAAAAGACTATAGACAGATGATAGAGGCAATTAAAGCGCTTAGAATAAGGGGCGCACCCGCTATAGGACTGGCTGCAGCTGGTGCGGCTTGGTTGGCAAGTATGGAGTTTGAAAAAGATAGTAATTTTAAAGAAAAGCTACTCCAAGCAATAGCTGAAATTGAGCTCTCGCGACCTACCGCGGTCAATCTCTTTCATGCCTTAAATGGGGTAAAAGAGATCATTGCCAAGACAAAAGAAGAAGAACTTGTCTTTGCTATTTATGAGTACCTCGATTCACTTTTTCATTATGAGTATGATTCAAGCAAGGCTATGGCACAGAACGGCTTTGACTATATACCAAAAGAGTACACACGCTTTTTGACTCATTGCAATACAGGCGCTCTCGCTACTTATGGCTTTGGTACAGCTTTGGGCGTGATTGGCAGAATTGCTGAGGAAAGACAAATAAAAGTCTATGCCGATGAAACACGACCGCTTTTACAAGGCGCAAGATTGACGATGTGGGAACTACAAAAGATGGGCATACCTGCAGTTTTGATAAGTGATAATATGGCGGCTCACACTATCAAAGAGCATAAGATAGATTGCATTATCGCAGGCGCTGACAGGATATGTAAAAATGGAGATACCGCCAATAAGATTGGTACAATGAACCTCGCTATTCTGGCAGACTATTTCAAGATCCCCTTTTATATAGCGGCACCTGAAAGTACAATTGATAGAGAATTAGATAATGGCTCTTTGATCAAAATCGAAGAGAGAAATAAAGCAGAAGTTAGACAGTTTGGAGGGCAACAAACTGCGCCTGTAGAATGCGATGTCTTCAATCCAGCCTTCGATGTGAGCCCTGCACATCTTATCAAGGCAATAATTACTGAGAAAAAAGTCTATGAATACCCCTATAAATTCTAAAGTATATATAAAAGCTATTAATGAGTATAATGTCGAGCAAATTCTCGAGTATTATAGAGAAATATTCGAGCTCGAACCCTTTAAAACGAAGTTAGAAAAGACACAATACATTCTTTTAAAACCAAATATGCTCGGTGCACATCACCCTAATAAGGCTGTGACAACTCATCCCGCTATTCTCGAGGCAATGATTATCTATTTGAAAGAACTTGATAAAAAAGTTGTCGTGGGTGATAGCCCTGGCGGTATTGTTACCGCTGAATCTGTCTGGAAAGCAACTGGATTTGGTGAAGTATGTAAAAGACATAAAGTAGAGCTTGTCAACTTTGGTAAAAACGGCATTATCACAAAACAAATAAATGGCACTGAATACCACTTTGAAAAGCTGATATACGAAGTCGATGGCATCATTAATCTCGCTAAAATGAAAACTCATAGTCTAATGCTTTATACAGGCTGTGTAAAAAACTTCTATGGCTTGATCCCTGGTCTTTATAAATCAGAGTTGCACCGTCAATTCCCTCAACCAAAAGACTTTGCGCAGGTTATTACCAATGTTTATCTGCACATCAAAGACAAAGTTCTATTTAACGTTTTGGATGGCATCGTGGGCATGGAAGGCGAAGGACCTTCTGCAGGTAAACCACGCGCATTTAATCGACTTTTTATCTCAGAAATAGCTCCTGTAAATGACTATGCTGCCAGCAGAATGATGGGCTTTAAAATCGAGCAGATCGAATATATAAAGCATCTCTTAAATAGCTTAGACTTGAAGATTGAAGATATCCAGATAGAGGAAGCATTCAAAGACGAGATTCTGACTGACGTTGCAATCAAAGAAGTTATCTTTAGAAAACGTTTTCTTGATTCGCTTCCAGCAGCTCTTAAAAAGTTCTTTAACCGCTTTTTTGATTACTATCCAAGCTTTGGTGATGCTTGTATTAGATGCGGCGTTTGTGTGCAAAGCTGCCCAGTTAAAGCGTTGAGACTTGATAAGGATGACCAAAAGCCTGTTCTGGACAAAGCAAAATGTATAAAATGTATGTGTTGCCACGAGCTTTGCCCAATACACGCAGTCAGTATCAAAAAATCCTTAGTTGCAAAGCTATTTTTATAAGCGATATCACTGTTTTTTAGATAAAAAAGAAAAAAGTCAAAAAAAGAATTTTTCATTTGACAGTTTTTGTATTATATTATAATTAGCACTCAGTAATGTTAATTGCTAAATTAAAGAATAAATAATAATGGAGGATATTTAAATGGCAAAGCAAATGAAATACGGACATGATGCACGCACAGCTATTAAGGCTGGTGTTGACAAATTAGCAGATGCTGTAAAGGTAACCCTTGGACCACGTGGTCGTAATGTGGTTTTAGACAAAAAATTTGGTTCTCCCGTAATTACAAATGACGGTGTAACTATTGCAAAAGAGATCGAGCTTGAAGATGCTTTTGAGAATATGGGTGCTCAGCTTTGTAAAGAAGTTGCAGAAAAAACACATGATAATGCAGGTGATGGTACAACAACAGCGACGATTCTTACTCAAGCAATCATTGAAGAGGGTTTGAAGCACATCACAGCTGGTGTTAATCCAATGTATCTTAAGAGAGGCTTAGAGAAAGCTGGTAAAGATATTATTGCAAAGATTCATGATCTAAGCAAACCTATTTCAAACCAAGACGAAGTTGCAAAAATTGCTACTATCAGTGCTAATAATGACCCTGAAATTGGCAAGCTTATTGCTGAAGCTATGGAAACAGTTGGTAATGAAGGTATTATCAATGTTGAAGAAGCTAAATCAATTGAAACAACCCTTGACAAAGTTGAAGGTATGCAATTTGATCGTGGTCACATTTCCCCTTATTTCGTGACTGATCCAGACAAGATGATCGCAGAAATTGAAGATCCTTATATCTTATTATATGACAAAAAAATCAGTGTAATGAAAGATTTATTACCTACATTGCAAGCAGTTGCTCAGTCAGGTAAACCTTTACTCATCATCTCAGAAGATGTAGAAGGCGAAGCTTTAGCTACTCTCGTTGTGAATAAACTTCGTGGCACATTAAATGTCGTTGCTGTTAAGGCTCCTGGTTTTGGTGACAGAAGAAAAGCAATGATGGAAGATATCGCAATTCTTACTGGCGGACAGGTTATTTCAGAAGAGATGGGCAGAAAGCTTGAATCAGCTACATTAGAAGATTTAGGTAGAGCTAAGAAGATCATTGTTGAAAAAGAAAACACAACAATTCGTGAAGGTGCTGGTCAAAAAGAACAAATCGCAGGTCGTATCAAACAGATCAAAGCTCAAATTCAAGAAACTACATCTGACTATGATAAAGAAAAATTACAAGAAAGACTTGCTAAGCTTAGCTCTGGCGTTGCTGTAATCAAGATTGGTGCTGCAACTGAAACAGAAATGAAAGAAAAGAAAGCACGTGTTGATGATGCTTTACATGCTACTCGCGCAGCAGTTGAAGAGGGTATTGTTCCTGGTGGCGGTATTACTTTAATGAATGCAGCAAAGGCTATCCAAGTTGCCGATGATGCAAGTCATGAAGACAAAGTCGCAGCTGAAATTCTCAAAAAGGCGCTTAGCGTTCCAAGTTATCAAATAGCTAAGAATGCTGGCGAAGAAGGTGCTGTTATTGTTGAAAAGCTTAGCCAATCAAAAGACCATACATTTGGCTACAATGCAGCAACAGGTGTTTACGAGAACTTGCTCACTGCAGGCGTTATCGACCCATCTAAAGTGGTGAGAAGCGCTGTACAAAATGCAATTTCAATTGCTGGGTTATTCTTAACCACAGAATGCCTTGTAACTGATATCAAAACTGAAGAACCTGCTATGCCAATGAACCCTGGTATGGGCGGCATGGGTGGAATGTATTAATTAACCCTTTAGATAAATATAAAGCACAGGCTTGTCCTGTGCTTTTTTGTTTTTGTTAAAATAAAACAGAATGAGGCTATTTGCACAGTGCCCAAAATAAATTATAAAAGAATAAAGCTTAATCATAAAAAAAACAACACCCTCTATATATATTGGCAGGACAAAGTGGAGTTTTTCAAAAACTATTTTCACCTAAATCACCAGATGCCTACTACGAGCGGGTTTAGAGATGATTTTTTTTTCTACCAATAACTATTCTTAGTTGGCTCAGCTCAATTGCACTTCATCTCTCAATCTCAGCTTTCAGTATTATTCAAGTCTGTAAACCTGATTTATACATTAATCAATATCTTCAGAATAAATCATTTGACAAAATAAGCCTCATATATATTTAATACAAGTGAAAATAGTGTGGCATAAGTTTTGCATTGTATATATTTAAAAAAAAGAATAATAAAGGAGAATCATGCGTACATTTGATGCGGTAATTCCTTACTTGAAAAGTAGCTGGAAACAAATATCTGTTGGTTTATTCGTTTTAGTTATTGTTGATGGTTTGCAGGTGATTATCCCAAAGGTTATCCAAAAAACGATTGATAGCATAGGTTTAGAGGGCTATACTCAATCAGACATACTCAAATCATCATTGATTATCGTGGCTTTAGCAGCGGGTATGGTCGTAATGAGATACATCTGGCGTATGCTTATCGTCGGAAACTCATGGGTAATTGAACGAGGGTTAAGACAAAAATACTACGATCATCTGCTACTTTTGTCTCGTAATTTTTTCAATAAGTCAAAAATTGGAGACTTAATGGCATTGGCAACTAATGACCTAAATGCAGTGAGAATGCTCTTCGGCATGGGTTTTATTGCTGGTGCCGACATAATTCTGATGGCAACTGCTTCTTTCGTGTTTATGGCAACAATCAATCTCAAATTGACACTCTATGCAGTTATTCCATTGCCATTAATCACTATCATTATGGTCTTTGTGGGTCCTCTTTTACGCAAGAGTTTTCATCGTGTACAAGAAACATTTGCCAAATTGAGCGGAATGATTCAAGAGAGTATTTCTGGCGTGAGAGTTATTAAAGCATTTGCACAAGAAAAACCTGAACTAGACAAGATGGAAAGCTTTTCAAAACAGTATGTTAAAGCAAATATCACTGCTGCAAAAGTCTCAGGTGTGTTTCATCCAATGATCGACTTGATAATCAGCTTTTCTATGGTTTTAGTGCTGATTCTTGGTGGTCATGCAGCGATTAAAGGCGAGATAACAATTGGTGAGTTTATTGCTTTCTTCTCTTATCTCGGTATGCTTGTTTGGCCCATGATAGCGACAGGTTTTATTGTGAGCATGTATCAAAGAGGTACTGCATCTTTAAACCGTTTAAATGAGATTTGGGAAACACAACCTGAGATATATGATGAAGAAACGGCAGACTTTTCATTAAAAGAATTAGCTGGTAGTATTGAAGTTAAAGGGCTTAATTTTCAGTATAATGAAAAGGGTCCTATTATTCTCAGAGATATAAATTTTGAGATAGAAAAGGGCAAGACTTTAGCTATTTGCGGGCGTACTGCCAGCGGTAAAAGCTCTATTGTTGACTTGCTTGTCAGAGTGTATAACCCGCCCAAAGGTGCTATATTTATCGATGGTCAAGAGATTTACAATATACCTTTAGAATTGCTCAGAAAGTCTATTGTCATGGTTCCACAAGATGTTTTTCTCTTTTCTGATACAATAGCTAATAATATCGCCTTGGGCAAACCAAATGCATCTCTCGAAGAGATACATAATGCTGCCAAATATGCCGCTATTTATGATGAAATACTGGAGTTTAATCAAGGCTTTGATACTATTGTCGGCGAACGTGGCGTGACGCTTTCTGGTGGACAAAAACAGCGTGTGGCTATTGCTCGTTCTCTCGTTACAGATCCCGAAATATTGATTCTTGACGATGCATTATCTGCTGTCGATACAAAGACAGAAAATCAAATCTTGAATCACTTGATCAATGTGCGCTCTGGCAAGACCACGATTATTATTGCGCATCGTATATCTGCATTGCATCAAGCTGACAAGATATTGGTATTGCAAAAGCAAACCATTGTTGAGTCGGGCTCACATGATGAGTTATTAGCTTTAAATGGCGCTTATCATGACTTATATGAAAAGCAAAAAATCCAAGAAAGATTAGAGGGTAAAGAATGAGTCAACATTTTGAAATGCAAGCAGATGAAATTCTTGGCAAAATATATGATAAAAAACTATATAGCAGACTATTAAGTTATTTAAAACCTTATCTCAAATGGGTAGTAGTAGCGATGCTATTACTCGCTGCCACTGCAGGTTTTGAACTATTAATGCCTCTCTTGACTAAAAGCGCCGTGGATAATCACATTATGTCTGACAAAAGATTATTAAAACTTGAGGGCACAGACTATGCTCATTTTGAATCAGTGCATAAAGAAGGTAGGTTCAAAAGATTCCAAGTGTCCGAAATGAATTATATTATTGTAACGACCAAGAATAGTAAATATATTTCTAAAGAAGATATGGCATATTATAACCAAAAAGACCTTATAAGTGCAGATAAATATGTGTTTATTAAGGCTAATGACGAGATTAATGCCATATTACAACCTTATGAAACTGATATTGTTAACATGCAAGACGGTAGCTTAGCTGTCCCTTCTAATGTTTTATCGAAGCTGGATATCAAAGAAAAGATTATTGTTCGAAAAGACTCTCTCAAAATAATCATTTGGTATGGTATAGCTTTTCTGTTATTTACTATCATCAAATCAGTTATACAATTCTTTCAATTAGTTATTACAACCACTTTTTCGCAAAAGGCAACTAATGATTTACGCTCTCAGCTTTTCAATCATATCCAAAGATTACCCGTGTCATTTTTTGATAAGAACCCTGTTGGTCGCTTGGTTACACGTGCCACCAACGACGTGCGGGCTATCGATGAAATGCTCAGTGATGGCGTCTTAACTATTATCCAAAATGTGGCTATGATCGCCGCTATCATCGTAATTATGTTAATTATCAATTGGGAACTCGCTTTAATCAGCTTTATTTTGCTGCCATTTGTTATTCTATTGATAAAGGTTTTTAAAGATAAAACACGTGTCACTTATCGTGAAGTGAGAAAAAGACTTGCTGCCGTCAACTCAATGCTCTCTGAGCATATTTCAGGTATGAAAATTATCCAATTATTCAATCAATCACATAGCAAAAGAGGGCAGTTTGAAGAGATCAATCAATCATATTTTCTTGAATCTATGCGTCAATTAAAACTCTTTGCTATGTTTAGACCAACCATTAGAGTCAGTAGCCAAATAGCTGTGGCAATTATGCTTTGGTATGCTGGTGGTCAGATATTGCAAAATGCTCTCACAATCGGTGCTTTCATGGCTTTTGTAACCTATATTGAGAGGCTTTATGCGCCTATAAGTGAGTTCTCAGAAAAGTTTAATATCTTGCAAGGTGCAATGGCTGGTGCTGAAAGAATTTTCGACTTAATGGACAATGAGCAAGCAGATTATCGTGAAAATGAGCTTGCAATCGACGATATTAAAGGCGATATTGAGTTCAAAAACTTATCTTTATCTTATACACTAAAAGAAAATGAGGCAGATTATAAAGATGAAGATTTTGTTTTAAAGAATGTTTCATTTAAAGTAAAAGCTGGAGAGAAAATCGCTCTTGTCGGGCATACTGGCTCAGGTAAAACCTCAATTGTCAATCTGATACTTGGCATGTACCCCTATCAGAAAGGCGAGATACTTATAGATAATAAGCCATTAGAGAGTTTTAGACTTGGAGACTTAAGGTCAAGAATCGGCATGGTTCAGCAAGATGTCTTCCTCTTTTCTGGTACAATTAGAGACAATATAGCTTTAAATAATCCTGATTTATCAGAAGCAGACTTGGAAAGAATAAGTAAATATGTCAATGTCATGCCCTTTATTGAAAAGATGGAAAATGGCTTTGATGAGCCTGTGATGGAGAGAGGCTCCACTTTGTCGGTTGGGCAAAGACAGCTCATTTCCTTTGCACGCGTGCTTGCATACAATCCTTCAATCTTTATTCTTGATGAGGCTACAGCAAATATCGATACAGAAACAGAGATGCTTATTCAGGATGCATTACAGAAATTAATGGAGAATCGCACATCTATGATTATCGCCCATCGTTTATCAACCGTTCAACACGTGGACAGGATTTTGGTATTGCATAAAGGCGAAATCGTTGAAGAAGGCTCACACCAAGAATTGCTACAAAAAGAAGGCTTGTATTACGATCTCTATCGATTGCAATATACCTAATATTTTTAAAACGAGCTTAATTATTTAAGCTCGTTTTTTTTCTCTAAAATCTCCTTTACATTCTCTTTAGATTCCTATAAGACCACCGTTCATTCTCCAAGATAGCAAGGGGAATGTAAAGGGAATCATATTGACATATAGCTGATAAATAGTCATATACAAGAATGAACAAAGAATTTTGAGAGCTTTGAATTAGAAAGCAGACAAAAAATATAGTTAAAATATTACTTGACAATAATATAGGGTATTATATAATGGCATTAATTAAAGAATAAAAGAGGTGTTCAATGTCAGGTAGCTTTATCGATTCAGAAATAGAC
>JAKPKU010000208.1 GCA_029553545.1 Candidatus Cloacimonadota bacterium | reverse complement strand
GTCCAAATTTTGGATAGACCAACAAAAGGGAGGTAAAAAAGCTCCAAAATACATAGATTTCTGACAAAAAAGTACAGATTTAGCTTAAATTAGGGTATTATATTCTCACTTTTTTTGTAAATTTCTAAATCAAAAGTCTCGGTTTTGCAATATTTGGTTTCTATCGCGTAAAGAATGATTTTAATTTTGTAGCACATAATCGAATCCCTGATGTGGTAGCTTTAGGCAAACTCAACAAGGAAAGGATGGTTATTAGAGCGCAAACACTTGATGTAATGAACTATGAGTTTATTCCTAATTCTCAGCAAGAGTATAAGAGAATATTAGAAGAAAGGGCAAAGAGCTGGGAGATAGTCAATGCAACATTTTCTTTCATTAAAGATATTCATAGGATAAGTGAGAAAGGTCAACAGCTGGCAAATCAGATAGATATAGACTATCAAGCATGGCGAAATATCTATAATGATCTTGAGAAAATTATTATTGAATTAACTGATACTTATGATGAGCAAACAAAAAAAGAATTAAATGAGCAATATCGAACAATTACAACAAAAATGATTCCAATTTCTGAGCAATTTGGCAATACTTTAGATGCTTTAGAGGCAAACTCTGAAGCTGTTACCGATCAAACCATGATGAAAGATGTTAGTTTGGCTAATACTCTATTACTCATAGCAATTATTTTAACAATACTGGGCTTTGTTGTATCTTATATCTTGGCTCAGATTACCGCAAGTGGTATTATTAAGCCAATAGTTAAAATAGTAAAAGACGTAGTATCACGTGCAAAGGGTGACTTTTCACATGATTTGCCAAGCGAATGCTTGGAGCGTAATGATGAATTTGGCAAATTATCTCATTCGTATCAGGAGATGATAGTAAGTGTCAGAACTATGATTAAAGATTTAATAAATAATGCAAATACATTAGCTGAATCTGCTGAAAATATGTCTGTATATTCAACACAACTTGCAAGGGCGTCGTCTGATATGGGTGCTCAAATAGAAACTGTTGCAGCAACATCTGAAGAAATAACATCAAGCACCTCTACTATTTCCTCTGCTTCAGAGCAAGCAGCAAACAATGTACAAAAGGTTGCCGAGGAGATGCACAATATGTCAGCTGGTATTAATACTGTTGCAGCCTCTGCAGAGGAAGCTTCTACCAATATTAAGTCTATCGTTGGTGAAGTCGGTTTGGTGAATCGATCTATAACAGACATGTTTGGGAAAGTTGAACATATTACCCACAGTACAAACACTACCGCTTCAGCAATTGAAGAGATGAGCGCCTCATTACAAGAAGTGGCTAAAAATACCCTCACAGCGAGTCAAATATCAAATGATGCAGAAAAGAAAACACAACAGACCTCTGAAGTAATGGAAATATTAAGGCAAAGCGCTATTGAAATTGGTAATGTGATTAGGTTGATTGATGATATTTCTGATCAGACAAATATGCTCGCCTTAAATGCTACTATTGAGGCTGCAAGCGCTGGTGAAGCAGGTAAGGGTTTTGCTGTTGTAGCAAATGAAGTGAAAGCTTTGGCAAGACAAACAGTTGAGGCAACCGCACAGATTCAAGAGAAGATTAATTATATGCAAAATGCCACAGATGACAGTGTTAAATCGATTAATGATGTCAAAGATATTATCACCAATCTCAATGCAATTAGTGCAAGTATAGCTTCAAGCGTGGAAGAGCAAACGGCTACTGTTTCAGAAATTGCTTCATCAATTGCGATTGCTGCAAATGAAAGTACCGATGTAAATAATCTTGCAGGCGGTATTGGCAAGGCTGTTGTAAACATTGACAATAGTATTGTTGAGATGAGTCAAGGAGTAAATGAAATTGCCAAAAATGCCGCAATTACTTCACAAACAGCTCAAATGGTTGCTGATAGTTCAAGAGAAACAAGCGAAGGCGTAAGTGAAATTGCAGAAAATACAGAAGAAATTACACAGGGCATGACGAGCATTGCTGAAAGTATTAATCAAGTAAATACAGTTGCACAAGATACAGCAAACGCTGCCGATCAACTAAATGTTACAGCAAATAAGATGAACGAGATGGCTGTGTCTTTGAAGGCAATGGTTAGTAAATTTAAAGTATAAAAGAGTGTAATATAGGTCTTTATATAGTGGTGGCTTTGTTTAGTCACCACTTTTTTTATACAATAAAAAAAGCACCTGAAGCAGGTGCTTTTAATTTATGGTGGCGTGACCCAGACTTGAACTGGGGACACAAGGCTTTTCAGGCCTCTGCTCTACCGACTGAGCTATCTCGCCAAGACACGCTATGTATGTAGTTACAAAAAACATAATGCAGTTTTTGTGTCAAGATAAATTTGTGCTTTGGCAAATAAATTATCTTTTTTGATCACTAAACACTTGAAAAATAGGTGAAATGTAATAAGCATTATAAAAGCGTATAAGTCACCTTTTATTGATTAATTTTTTACTCTTATTGGTAAAAGCGCACTTTTAATGTTATTTGTGTTTTAAAAGCTCAATACAAAAAAAATAACTGTTGGGCAAGTATTTCATTTTTAATAATGGATTGATTTTCTCAGCTCAAATTTTATAGGGCTGTTACACAAAAAACAATATGTAAAAAATACAGTTTAAACTTACTTTATTTTATTATTCAACACTCCAAAAAAAGCAAATAATCCTGTTATCTGTTGCTGTTTTTTTATCTATTCTCAGATTTTCAGTATATTGTTGTATATGACTAATTATCAATGATATGTCTATGTGATTCCCTTTACATTCCCCTTGCTATCTTGGAGAATGAAAGGTAGTCTTATAGGAATCTAAAGGAAATCCAAAGGAGATTTATTGTGGGTTTTTGAGATATAGAAGTTGAGCCTTGCTATCATTATTTTGAGAAATAATACTATCTCAATTTGGTATTTGTTTATTATGCTCATTCATTAATCAGAGAGATTTTGATTTATTAAAAATATTAGCAAATTTAATTTGACAAAAGTCCTTTATTAATTATTTTGTCATTAATGCATTCACGGGGGTGAATGGATTCGACAGGGATAGAGTGGATTATTGATGCGTGTCGGGGAGCTAACCTACCCGTTAAACTGGTTGGAACGCATAAATGCAAACGATAATTTCGCATTAGCTGCTTAAGTCAGCTACGGTCTTGATGAGATGGCAACGTGCTCTGAAAAGATTGTCATTCATTGTTGCTACTTTTTACCAAAGTCTGTAGGTGAAAGGGAAATTCACAGGCTGGGTGGTCCCCATTTTTGATTGTTTTAAAAGGATTGCCAAGACTCAAAAACAACTACACACGTAGATTTGGTAGTTGACATATTTTTGGACGCGGGTTCAATTCCCGCCACCTCCACCAAAATTAAATTTATAATGATAAATGAGATGACTGGTTCAACCTCTCAAGAAAAGCCAATGTGATTAGAACTACTGATGGCATCACCTTATTGAAAGTTCAATACGATGAAAAACGCAGACAAGTTTTTCTCTTGCCCTTCAATATGAAATTCGATATTATCGTTTTATCAGAAGAAGAAGTGATAAATGTAAACATCATTGGTGAAATGGCTATGCGGTTTAGGATATTTAAATAGGAATAAATTTTCTGCCAATAACAAAACTAAAATAATATTTAGACAAGAACAATTATTATTGCATTTTTGCTTTAAATGTAATATGTCTATAATAATTTAAAATTTCTTCTGAAACAGTTTTATTTAACTATTGGTACTCAGACAATTTCTGTTAAAGTAGCAAAAAAAAGCTAAAGTCGTTATAAAAAAATCAAAAAAGTTATTGACAAAAAAAACTACTATATAAAACTAATTACTAAGATTATATTACTTAAAAAATAGAGCATAATACGCTAAACAAATCTAATTAATGAGTTATAACTCTAAAGATGAACTAATCAGGAAGTATTAAAATAATCAAAAAAAGTAATTTATTAAGACTGTTAATTTTTTCTGTTTTAATGGTTTTCGGATTATTAACAGGATGTATGTCAAAAACGACAGAGATCGAACAATGTGATTTTTCTCAACTTAGTACCAAGTATGCAACCTCAGATTCTTTAATTATTGGTAAAAATATCCATAACGATGAATTTATACATTTTAAAGTCCTTTTTAAGTTAGCATCGAAAGGTACAGATTTAAAAACATTAGAGGCTCTAATTACTTCAAGATTAGCTAATTCAAATAATTCAAAAGCTTACATTGAAGCTTTACAGTACATACTTGATAATTTAGACCTCGTTGCTGAAGGCAAAATGACAATTACTGAACTATTCTCTGCTACATCCATTTTGGTTGATGGTATTATTGATAGTAATACTGACCCTTGTACTTTGGATATTGTTGTTATAGAAGGAGATTATGCCTACTATATTTTTGTTTATGGGAAAATTTATATCTTAGAGAAATAGGAGGAGATATGTTACAAAATGATAAGCAGACTACGTTACAAACTCATGATGAATTGAAAAATTTATTGAAGAAATTATTATCATCTGATTTAAAACGTGAACCTGGTCAATCAAATGATGACTTTATTGAAAAATTGAAAACAAGAGCTATGCCACTGGTTAAAGATTTGTGTGGATCTGAACTAAATGAATTTAACGGTGAGGTGACAGATAAGATGAAGTCTATTCTCTCTAAAGAAATGACAGATAGAATTAATAATGATTCGGGTATATCTATTACTTTTTCTGAAGACTTGCCAAATTATAATCAAATTAGAGAAGCTCTTCTTGAAGTTATATCAGAGTTACAAACTGATAAAGTTTCAAACTAATTTACAAAAGATATTATATAACAAGGACTAACTCAATACTGTTAGTCCTCGTTAATTAATAAATGAAATAATAAGCTTCAAATCGTTTTTTCGCTTTTTCAACCGTTTTTCCGAAAAAACGATAGAGAAATATTAGAGCCCTTCTTAATATATAAACAGAACTTATTTATTTTTCGAGAGTTATAATCATTTTGAGAGCTGCTCTAACACATAGAAAAAATAATGCAGTTTCGGAAATTAGATCTTGACATTTCTCATTATTTATTTAAATATATCTTTATATAAGATGAGGCTATAAAAATGAAAAAGAAAAATGACATTAATCAGATGCAAAATCCAGTACAGATTAATAAAGGAGCTTATTATGAAAAAAATAAATATCTATAATAGTTTAGGTATTGTATGTTTTGTTATTTGGATAATAACAACTATTATTCATGTCCAGAAACCTCATCCATACTTAGGTATTTTTAACAATTTATTAGTTGTTATGGGGGTGTCATTGTTTTTTATTCATAATAAAATTAATCATATTAAGTCTCCTTTATACGATCCTGATAAAAAAAAACACGTTCGTAATTGGCTTGTATTAATTTTAGCGAATGTTATAACTGTGATTCTTGTTGGATTCCTTTTTTGGAAATTTTCAAATTTAAAATAAACACAAAAAAACCTAATAATATGTATCAAGTTTTAAGTTAATCTTAGAGCTTGATACTTTTTTTATTTGAAAAAATATGAGAGCTTTGAATTAGAAAACAGACAAAAATTATAGCTAATATATCACATGGCACAAATTAAAAAATAAAAGAGGTGTTCAAAGTCAGGTAGCTTTATCGATTCAGAAACAGACAGTATTGAGGGTGTTGATTAATACATAATTCAGGTTTACAGATTTGAATAATACTGAAAGCTGAGAATTGAGAGATGAAATGTAATTGATCTCATTCAATTAAGGATAGTTGTTGTTACGAAAAAAAATCACATCTAAACTCGCTCGTAGTAGGCATCTGCTGATTTAGATGAAAATAGTTAAAAACCCCCATTTTGTCCTGCCAATATATAGAGGGGGGTTGATTTAATTTATGATTCTGCTTTATTCTTTTATAAGCTATTTTGTTTACTATGAAACAGCCTCATGCCTTATTCTTAATTAGTAGGCTTTGCATGATAATGTTCACCCTCTAAGCAGATGTCGAATTTTAAACACAAAAAAAACTAATACAATTTTATTGACACGTAAAGGCATTTTTAATATTTAGAATTTAGGAGTGCAACTAATGAATAAAAAGAGAGATAAGTTCGTCACAAGAGGGAAGGGAGTTAAATTGAAAAACACCCAAGTAGAAGATTTAGATGACATATATGATTTTCAAGAGAAAGATGAGAGTCAGACTAAAACTTTTAGACGAACTTATGATCGTGGCAGGTTTTCACAAAAGAGTAATCTTGACTTGGTCGAGGGGCGAATTGTGCTGATGCAGACCAATTATTCTTATGTTGTAAATATTAATGGGGTTTTGAGTAATTGCACGCTCAGTGGTCGTTTGCGCTATTTGGAGTTTGAAAGCCATAATCCTGTTTGCGTGGGTGATTATGTGATGATTGATATGCAAGAGAAAGATAATTATCGTATTGAAGAAATTAAGCCCCGCAGAAATAGTCTATCACGCTATGTGAGCAGCGCCAACATGGAACGCGAGATTGCAATTGTCGCAAATATTGATCAGATAATAATCGTTGTTTCATGTAATAACCCATTTTTTAACTCAGGATTGATAGATCGATATTTATGCCTTGCAGAGATAAGTCAAATAAATGCTGCGATTTGTGTCAATAAGGTTGACCTTGCCGAAGATTTGGATGCGATTAAAGAAGAATGTAAGTATTATGAAATAAATGGCTATCAAGTCGTTTTTACTACAGCCAATAAAGAGCAGGAGAATTTTGGGATTGAAGAATTAAAATCAATGCTTAAGAACAAAGATAGCGTGTTTACTGGACATTCTGGTACGGGGAAGAGCTCATTAATAAATGCTATCGAGCCAAGCTTACAATTAAAAGTTGGAGATGTGAGCCTAACGCATCATAAAGGGCAACATACTACCAGTCATTCTGAGATGATAGATTGGTCTTTTGGAGGGCATTTGATCGATACACCAGGTATTAAAACACTTGCCTTGAGTGCAGAACATAAGAACCTTTTGCCCATGAATTTCCCGGGGTTTGCACACTATGCACAGTTTTGTTTTTTCCCTGATTGCAGTCATACTCATGAAGAACATTGTGCCGTGCTTGACCATGTAGGAACGGAAATACCAACAGAGAGATATGAGTCTTATTTAAGAATTGTGGAGTCTTTATGAAAAAAATCGCTTTGGTTTTTAGGATTAATGTTGATGTAGAGAGCATTATCAAAGAGTTGATGAACAATTTTGCAAAGAGTTGTTATTTTTATCAATTCGATATAGACGAAGAATTAGAACCATGTATTTTACAAAATAAAGATGCATGCGAAAGTGCAATAAGAATAACTGATTTGCAGAAGGATCAACGAGTGTCTCATGTTCAGCCAGACTATATATTAGTCTTTGGAGGCGATGGCACAATCTTGCGTGCAATGCACTTTACTCTGGAGATGAATGCGCCTGTTTTAGGCTTTAATATGGGAAAATTGGGGTTTTTGACTGATGGTAATATTGAAGATTTGATACCCTCATTAAATAATCTATTAAAGGGTAAATATCAGAAAGAAAAACGCATGCTTTTGGATGTGTCTGTCTATCGTAATAGAGTCAAAATCGTCGATATGCCTGCCCTAAATGATGCTGTGATTTATAAGGGCGAGCTTTCTAAGTTGATTACAATTAGGTTGTTTTCAAATAAGCGCTATGTTTATAAGGCACGTTGTGATGGGATAATTATCTCTACACCGACGGGCTCGACCGCCTATTCAATGTCATCTGGTGGACCTATTATTTCACCAGATATGGAGGCTATGGTCGTAAACTCATTGAGTCCGCATGTTTTGTCTATTCGCCCCATGGTGTTTAATGCAGAAAATACCTTGCAATTCAAGCTTGAAGAGCCACATTCATCCACTGTTTTACAGGTTGATGGGATAAATATAGTGCAATTGCAGTCAAAGGATAAGATTATAATAAAACGCTCGAATAAAAAGATGAGCTTTATAAAACTATCTCATAAGACTTTTTATCAGATTTTGAGAAAAAAGTTGAATATGGGTAAGATTTAGAGGAATAGATGTTAAATTATCTTGAATTAAATAACTTTATTTTAGTAAAATCATTAAAACTTGATTTCTCTCAGGGATTTCAAGCATTGACAGGCGAGACTGGCGCAGGTAAATCGGTAATTGTTGGTGCGATACACTTGATCATGGGAGGACAAGCAAAGGGAAATATACTACGAAATCAGCAAGAAAAAGCAAGCTTATCAGCCATTTTTTCGATTAATAAGCATAATGCAGAGTTGAACAGATTGATAGAAAAGTATGAAATAGATACAAGCGAAGGCGAGATATTCTTCTTAAGAGAGATACAGCCTGATGGAAGGTCGTCTTCTTTTCTAAATGGGCGCAGAGTGACAAATGCTATTATTAAAGAGTTTAGAGATTCACTTTTTGATTTCCATGGGCAAAGAGATCAACAATTACTGTTAAATGAGGATTTTCAACTGCTATGTCTTGATCATTTTGCGAAGCTTGGTAAAGAGAGAGAGGAATTTTCTAAGGTCTATTATAACTATCAAAGCAAGCTACGCGAGCATAAAAAGCTGATTGAAGATGAAAAAAAGAGCGAAGATAAGATTAGACTATACGAGTATCAGATTAATGAAATTGAAGAGTTGAAGCTGAAAGTTGAAGAAGAAGAGGATTTGGACGCAGAATATCAGGTATTAAATAATGCCCAAGAGATTTTGGATATAAATCAAGAGCTAAATGATACTTTTTATGAAAGAGAAAACTCAATTTATGATCAAATATCTTCTTTTGCACATAGTATTACGCACTTTGCCAAGTTAAATAAGTTGATCGGAGAGCAAAGTGAGCATTTGGACTCTATTTTAGTGCATTTTGATGATTTGATTCAGATATCCAGACAAGTGCCAGGGGAGATCTATCTTGATCAGGAGAGGCTTGACGAGGTTGAAGAGAGGCTAAAAGCATTGCTCAATATCAAGAATAAGTATAAGCGAAGTATTGCCGAGATTATACAATTTAAAGAAGAGATGCAGAGCTATTTACAAGAACATCAATCACAAAAAGATAAAATCAACAAAATCACCCAAGAAATAGAACAATTAGGCAAAGATATGCAAGAAAAGGCTGAGTATTTAAGCAAGCAAAGAACTCAAGCAGCAACGGCATTTGCTTATGAAATAGAACAAAATTTGCAAGATTTAGCAATTCCTGAAGCAAATATTAAAATAGTAGTTGACAAGATCGAAGGTTTTTGTAATGATAAACTAAACATAGTTGTGAATATAAAAGAAACGGGTTATGATCAAGTGGAGTTTTTATTTAATGCTAATAAAGGAGGTCAGCTTCAGTCATTAAAGCATTCTGCGTCAGGAGGTGAATTATCAAGATTGCTTTTGGTGATAAAGAAGATTTTAGCAGAAAACTTGCCTCCACAGACGATAATATTTGATGAGATTGATTCTGGTATTGGGGGCAAAACAGCAGATATGCTTGGACAGTATATACAAAAGATCAGTGAATATCATCAAGTTATTTGCATTACGCACCTTGCACAAGTCGCTTCTTATGCAAATAATCACTATCTGATCAAAAAAGATAACCAGGGTGAAATTACAGAGATTAAAGTTGAAGAGCTGGATCTGAATAACAGACAAGATGAGATAGCCAGAATGCTTTCTGGTGATTTATCCGAAAGCTCACTCAACCATGCAAAAGAATTATTGAAAAGAGGAGATAAAAAAGTATGAATATGAGATTAAAATTCTCAAGACAATTTAAACTATTAATTGCAGTAGTTATTATATTAGGGGCTGTTTTGTTAGCAAGAACTAACTTTTTCCGAGGCAAAGACAGTGAGAATAGCGTAGCTAAAGAGACCAAACGGGAATTTAATAAGTCATCTAATTTTATACGTACGAGTATAGAGTTTAATGTAGATAGTTTATCAGTTTTTTTGAAAATGATTGACAATATCAGCAGTAAAGAGACAGTCAGCGTCTTAAAAAAAGAACAATCAGCAACATCATTAGTGTTTTTAGCAGAGATAAATGAATCAGATTATGATGACATTTTGTCTGAAATACGCAATTATCCAAGCGCTGGAAATAAAAAAGAAGACACAAAGAAAAACGCTGAATTTGATGCTGATTTACAACAAAGACTTGATATCAATATCAAATTAAAAAACAAGTATTTGACAGATCTTGAAAAAACTAAACAAGCTTATACATCTGATAGACTTAGAGAGAGTTTGAATCTTGTCCAAAAAACTATTGATAGCTTGGAAGTTCAACTAAAGACAGTTAATCATAATAAGCAGAACAATTTGCTGTTTTTGAGTATCGGTACAAAGCCCTCAGCAATCAAAAGTTTGTTTTCTAAATCGACTAATATTGCTGTAACATTTGGTGTTGCACTTATTGGTTTAATAATTGGCACTTTTGTTATTCTTTTTGTGATTAATGGTATTTTGGTTCTTATGTCCATTCTTGGTATTCGCACATCTAAAGGTAAGGGCGGAGGCAAGTCTTATGGCAGCTATAAATATGGTTCTTCCAGTAGCTATGGCGGCTATAGCTACGGTAGATACGGAAGTAATAGTAAAAGAAAAGTAAAGAGAATCTATAAAGATCCAACAACAGGAGAAAAAACAGAGGTTACCTCTACAGAAAATAAAAAATAAAAGGAGGGTAATATGACAGCATGGATTGCATGGATAGCGTTTGGAATTATCTGTTTCATTATCGAAATATTCACGCCTGGCTTCTTTTTCTTTAGCTTTGGAACAGGAGCAATCTTGACAGGTTTATTGGCTTATTTCTTAGAAGATTATACGTTGGTGCAATTAGCAATTTATGCAATAGCTACTTTCCTATCTTTTTTATTAATGAAAAGATTTGCAAAAACAATTATCAGACCAGATTCAGCAGAAAGTAATGTTTTTGCACTAATTGGTAAACATGGTATCGTTACAAAAACTATTCCCAGAAATGGCAGAGGATATGTCAAAATAGATAGCGAAGAATGGTCTGCTGTTTTTGAGATTGATATTGATGAGATTAAAGAAGGGACATTAGTCACAATTACAGAAATAGAAGGTAATAAGGCAATCGTTATACCAAAGGAGGAAAAATGATTTTATCAGGCTTTTATATGATAATCGTGTTGATTATTTTTGTGCTAATTCTTGCATCAAAAGGATTGAAAGTTGTCCAACAAGCTGAAGTAATAATTGTAGAAAGACTCGGTCGCTATCATAAAACGCTAACAAGTGGCTTGCATATTATTTGGCCCGTCGTAGATAAACCACGTCATTTCAATTGGCGCTATGTGAAAGAAGACTTTAAAGGAAATAAGTATATCCAACAAACAGTGGCACATCGCATGGATCTGCGTGAGACAGTCTATGATTTCCCAAAGCAAAATGTGATTACCTCTGATAATGTGTCAATTGAGATCAATGCATTAGTTTACTTTCAAGTGACAGACCCTTTCAAGGCTATTTATGAGATAAATAATTTGCCTGATGCTATCGAGAAATTAACTCAAACAACCTTGCGTAACGTGATTGGTGAACTTGATCTTGATAAAACTTTAACTTCAAGAGATACAATCAACTCCAAGCTGAGAGATATCCTCGATGTTGCTTCTGATAAGTGGGGAGTTAAGGTGAATCGTGTGGAATTGCAAGACATTAATCCACCACGTGAAATACGTGCAGCAATGGAAAAACAAATGCGAGCAGAACGAGATAAGAGAGCAAAAATACTCGATGCTGAAGGTGAAAAACAGGCGCAAGTTACTGTTGCTGAAGGTGATAAAATTGCAGCTATTACACGTGCAGAAGGACAAGCTGAGTCTAAATTAATCGTAGCTCAAGCCGAAGCTGAAGCAATCAAAAAAGTGGCAGTTGCTGTGGAATCTACCAAGACAGACCCTGCACACTATATGCTTGCAGTAAAATATATTAATGCCTTTGGTGATTTGATTCAAAAGGGCGACAAAACAGTTGTATTGCCATATGAATCAAGCGCTTTATTAGGTTCAATAAAATCATTAAGTGAAATATTTAAACAATAATAAATACTCGGAGGAAAAATGTCAGAAATAATTGATGTACATGCAAGAGAAATTTTAGATTCAAGAGGTAACCCAACTATAGAGGTTGAAGTTTATCTTGAATCAGGTATTATGGGGCGCGCAGCAGTTCCCAGTGGTGCATCTACAGGCGAATTTGAAGCAGTAGAATTGAGAGACGGTGTGAAAGCTCGCTACTTGGGCAAAGGTGTTGAAAAAGCGGTTAAACACGTCATAGACGATATAGCACCAGAAGTAGTTGGAATAGATACAATCGAGCAAATGAGTATTGATGAAGTCATGATTGAGCTTGATGGCACTGATAATAAAGGCAAGCTTGGCGCTAATGCAATTTTAGGCGTATCAATGGCAGCAGCAAGAGCGGCAGCAGATTATCTCGGTATTCCTCTTTATCGCTATCTTGGTGGAACTTTTGCACATGTTTTACCTGTGCCAATGTCAAATGTCATTAATGGCGGCGCACATGCTGATAATAATGTTGACTTTCAAGAATATATGATTGCACCAATTGGCGCAGATAGCTTTAAAGAAGCGATTAGAATGAATGCAGAAGTATTTCATACTTTAAAGAAAAATCTCAATAAAGAAGGACATCATACAGGTGTTGGCGATGAAGGTGGATTTGCACCTAATCTACAAAATAATGAAGAACCTTTACAGAAGATAGTCGACGCAATTATCGATGCAGGTTATGTTCCTGGCGAACAAATTGGTATTTGCCTTGATCCAGCAGCTTCTTCTTTCTACAAAGATGGAAAGTATTATCTTGATGCAGAAAACAAAGTGCTGAATTCAGAAGAAATGGTCGCTTACTTTGAAAACCTTTGCAATAAATACCCTATCATTTCCATTGAAGACGGTCTCGCAGAAGACGATTGGGAAGGCTTTAGATTGATGACAGAAAGACTTGGTGATAGAGTGCAAATCGTTGGTGACGACTTATTTGTAACAAACTCAAAAAGATTGGCACGTGGTATCGAAGAAAAGTCTGCAAACTCTATCCTTATCAAATTAAACCAAATCGGAACAGTTACTGAAACATTAAAGACAATTGAATTGGCAAAATCAAATGGTATGACCTGCGTTATTTCTCACAGAAGTGGCGAGACTGGCGATACATTTATTGCTGACCTTGCAGTTGCAGTAAATGCTGGACAGATTAAAACAGGTTCATTATGTCGTAGTGAAAGAATTGAAAAATACAATCAATTAATCCGCATCGAAGAAGAATTAGGAATTTCAGCTAAATACGCTGGTAGAACAGCTTTTAAACAATTATAAAGAAGACAAAAGCAGGGCTTATGCCCTGCTTACTTTTGAAAAATGTTATTCGCTAAAAACTCAGGACAAAAGATCAAAAAAAGAAATGACATAGAACAATTTTTGCAAAACATTTCTACATCAAATCATGTTTTATCGACTACTGTAAATAATAGAATTACTTTGTCCAATCTGGTAAAATGCTCTCAGTTTCTTTACTTAAAAGAATTTTCTCCAATCAAAAATAACCTGAATCTGCGCCCTAAGAATAGTTACACTTTTCATATCAACTCTATTTATAATTACGATGAATATTCAATTGATTTTGATGCTGAATTTATCCAAGTTGATATTGCCTCAAACCCAAGAATATACATCTTTACAATACCTCAAACAATATCATATACTCAAAAAGCATATACTGTGATGCCTAAAGCAGAGGACAATATTAGCGTAATCTTTAAGTTAAAAGACCTGCCAGAATATAGGAAAGCAAGCTTTATTAGTATGAATGAGATCCATTTCAAAGCTGACTTTGAACACTATTATAAAGATTATAATGGTCGAATGATCTATAATATAGAAATAAAACTGCCTTTTGAAAGTATTATGGTTTCTGGAGCTTTTTTCAGGGTGCAAAAAGGAGTGTTTGGCTTTGAGAAATACTTATACACAGAATATGCTAAACAAGCTATTGAACGATATTTTATTTATGACTTTGCCAGAAATAATCCTAATTTAATTTACACTGTTGAAAACCATAATAATGCTCTTCCAGAGGAGACCTATGAGATAATTAATCCAGAGCATAAATACATCATTGTTTATGACGAAAAAATGTCTGTAACTGAATATATCACTGAGTTTTTATCAAAAAGGCAGAAGCTTAAAATAGTGCAAATATTAAACCTCGCACATTTACCTGATACCATTCTACAATTTCCACCTGCCTTGTTGATACTCAATGAATTAACTCATGGTGAAAGCCTTACCGAGCATCTTGACTTAATTAAAACAAGTAAATGCCCCATAATAATAACAAAATTACCACAAAGCGATTTGAAAATCGACGACCTTAAGGGGATTAATGTTAAAGCGATCGTAGACAAACCCGTAAACGGAAAAACCCTTTTAAATCATATAAATGCTATATATGGAGATTAAAATGAAAAAAGCATATTTTATAATCATTGTCGCTCTGACTCTATTGTCAGCTTGTGCAAAAGATGGCGATTTTAATATAATAAACAGAAGCCAACATAATGTCTACTATACCTTGAACAATAACGATTATGTGCTTAGTGGCATGCAACAAGTCACTCACACTCTTACAACTGATAAAGAAATGATGTTTAGCTCGTCAAATAGAGACTATTTGATCCAAATAGAGGGGGAAGCATTTGTCTTGGAAGATGGCGAAAAAGAAGTCACTGAAACTACAATTACTATCAAACCAGGGAAAACACTAAAGGCTTTTTTAAATCCAAATAGAGCAAGTCTCAAGATTATCAACCATTCAAACAAGAGTATTGGCAGCCTTTTTTACAAGCAGTATTATGCAGATCATGTTAATACTTCCAGCGAACAAATTGAAGAAGATATCTTGCCAAATAGCTCGCAGTGGTTCAGGCTGCCTGCCTGCACTGTAAACTTTGAAAACCCCGCTTATTTTTATTATAAATTTGAAGTGAGAGATGAGTTTGGGGCTGTGCAGTACTTTGGAGATGAGTCGACAGTGCTGAATATTGATAACCAATATGTGATTGAAATAGAATAATAATGAACCTGCTTAGTTTGCAGCATGCGTAAAATAGCCTTACTTGTCGGATTAGTATTATTATTGTATCTTAATTCTATTTTTGCTGAAGTGGTTATCAATGAAATAATGATCGACCCCGTAGGTGCTGATGAGGGTAATGAATGGATAGAGTTGTATAACAATTCTCTCGACCCCGTAAGCCTTCATGGCTGGAAAATCCAGTCTGCAGGTACAAGATTTACCAATAACTTTGTGTTTCCTGAGTTTATCTTAGCACCATTTACTTTTCTTTTAATTGCTGAAAAAAACATACCCAATGCAGATTTCTACGCAAACCTCAGCTTCCAAAATGGGGGCTCTGCAAGCGATGCAATAAGATTAATCAGTCAGGATGAATCTTATACAGACACTTTTGTTTATGACTCACCCAATAGCAATGATTTAGCTGATGATGAGAATGACCCTGCTATTGAAATGTTTCCCTCAATCGAAACAGGCAAGTCTGTTGCCAGGAGAATAGATGGCTATGACAGCAATTCCATCGATGATTGGCATATATCAGATATTACTACTCCTGGTTTTTCAAACACCGATTTTGTCGATATTGAAATAGCTTCTGTTTCGATAAATACAGTTGCAAATTGTGTGTATTTAAGCACTGTTATACACAACTTATCCACAATTGATGTGCCAGCATCAGCAATTTGTATAGAGTATATAATTGACTATAATATCAGTGACTTACAACCTGTTAACTTATTCGACGAAAATAATGAATGCATTTTATTCACAAATTTCGACAACTTATCCACAGGCATTCACAATCTGAAAATCATTGCTCATTGTCACAATGATTCATACTTAGAAAACAATACTTTTGTTGGTAATTTCTTAATAGGAGAGTCTCCAATTTTGATTAATGAGGTGATGCATTCTCCAAATACTGGTAACCCTGAGTGGATTGAACTATATAATAAGTCTGATAGCACGGTTGTTTTGGATGATGCAGTGATTATTGATTTGTCTGGCTCAAAGACAAAGTGTATTGGGGAGATAGGCGCAAGTGAATATATAGTTTTATGCCCAGACAAAGCCTCTTTATTACTTAATTATCCCCATTTAGTAGAAGATAAAGTGATTCAAACAACCTCTTGGGCAACGCTTAATAATAATGGCGATGGCATAACGCTGTATTTATATGGCGATGTTAAGGTTGATTCTATGTCATATTCAGCAAACTCTACTCCCAAAGGTGTTTCTCTTGAAAGGCATATTGTAAATGATGAAATTGTCTGGATAAAAAGCATTTCACCTTATGGAGCGAGCCCTGGAGAAGCAAATGCTAATCAGCAAAGTGGTGGCGATATAATCTTTGAAAAAGTCCTAATATCTCAAAATAATGACTCTTTGATTCATACATTACACTTAATAAATAATGCCCAACCATGTGAGATCAAGATTGAACTCTATGAGACACAAAACCATGATGCAATTCAGTTGATTTATGAAGATGTTTTTTATGTAATTGATGAGCTATCTATTGATATAAACACTGGCTGGAACTCCAACGCCTATACTTTTTATGACTATTGTTTGAGCTATGAACACAATGGTAATGAGCTTTTAATAACACAACAAAATGCATGGTTGAGCGATAAACTACCTTGGGTTATTAATGAGATCATGTACAATCCAAAAAGTGGTGAACCTGAGTGGATTGAGATCAAAACAAATGACTATTTTGCAGAGATAGATAGTCTCTACCTCTATGATTCGAATAGCTTTGTCAGATTCCCAGCGATCGCTTCTGAGTACATAATTATTGCACCTACACGCAATGATACAATCTGGTTAAAAAACACTTATGACCTCGAGAGCGTGCCCATTTTTTATGGTTTGCCAAATCTCTCTAATCAGGGAGAGCAACTCACTTTCACAGACAATTATGGCAATATTATAGAGCAATTCACTTATCAACCGAGTTGGAGTAAAGAAAAAGGCGTGTCGATTGAAAGAAAGTTTTCAAATGCCATTGCAACAGAGCAAAATTGGGGTCCGAGCAGAAACTCACACACAATTGGTGCACAGAATTCACTGTATATTTCTAATCCAGACTCAGAAAAAAAAGTGATTATTTCTCCACAGCGATTTTCTCCATATCGCTCAGAGCAGTGTAATATATCGCTTTACAGCACAGAAAGCGATGTGACTTTCAAGGCGATTATCTTTGATATAAATGGCAATAAGATTAGAGAGATTACTTGTGGCATTTACAATGATGGGTATTACACTATTATTTGGGATGGAAAGAATAAGAGTGGGAAAAGCCTACTGCCAGGTGTCTATCCAATCTACCTTGAGGCAGGGAAGAATGGACGCAATCTCTTGAAAAAGAGAGATAAAATAATAATTGGTTATTAGCCTTCATAGGTAAAAACAAACAAAAAAGAATCTTTTGCATAGTAACAAAAATAACTGATAAAAGAATAAAGCAGAATCATAAATAAAAACATCACCCTCTATATATATAGGGCTTATAAAATGGTGTTTTTCGAAAGCTATTTTCACCTATTTCAGCAGATGCCTACTATAAGCGAGTTTAGAGATGATTTTTCTTTGCCAACAATTATCCTTCGCTGGCTCAGATCAATAATATTTCATCCCTCTGTTCTCTGTTTTCAGTATTCATCAAGCCTGTAAACCTTAATTATGAATTAATCAACACCCTCTTTTTGTGTAGTCCTCTAAGAGCAAAATAAGGCTATTTTCAAGCTATATTGATTTCTTGCACAACAAGTTCAAAAGGAAAATTCTTCCGTATCTCTTGTCTTAAAGAAGGGAATATTCTTTTGATAGAATCTTCTATCTACCTATATATCAAATATATAATCATGCAGTAAACCATTGGCACAGCCATTGCAATTTAATAGCGCAATGATAGAGTGACAAACAAAACAACTTAGCACCTCTCAAAACTGGGGACGCCCATTCGGTTCGGTATTTAGGGGAAACGTTTTCCCCTTTTCCTTTAAAAAAAAAGAAAAGATAATAAATGGAGACAAAAATGAAGAAATTAACTTTACTCACAGCTTTAATCTTGATAGCGCTTAGCTTATCAGCACAAAGCCGACTAAAAGATATTTCCTCTTTTTCTGGAATTGAATCAAAAGAATTAATAGGTTATGGACTTGTTGTCGGCCTACAAGGTACTGGCGATGGCACGAGCTCACAAATGACTATTCAGTCTATTATGAACATGCTTGAGCACTTTGGTATAACTGTGCCTATCAATAGAATCAGACCAAATAATGTAGCGGCTGTGATGATTACTGCAACGATGCCTCCTTTTATGAAAGCTGGCTCGCGCTTTGATGTCAATGTGTCGTCTATCGGTGATGCTAAGAGCCTTGAAGGCGGTGTTTTACTCATGTCTCCGCTTATCGGACAAGACAATAAAAAATATGCTTTAGCGCAAGGTCCTGTCTCTTTTGGTGGCTTTAATGAAGAGATTCGAAATACAAAGATGAGAAAGAATTATACAAATGTGGGGCGTATACCTAATGGCGCCGTTTTAGAGCTGGAAGTAGAGAATAAAATGCTCATCAATGGTGAATTAAACCTCGTATTAAATCAGGCAGATTTTACTACAGCACAGAAAATTGTGACCAATATCAATAGCATTTATCGTGGTAGAATAGCTAATGCTTATGATGCCAGGACTATTTCTATCAGCGTTCCAGACTCAGTTTTGGTACGTAATAATTTGATTAATTTTATCTCTACAGTAGAAAATCTAAGGGTCGTTCCTGAGCAAAGCGCCATTGTGGTCATCAATGAGAGAACAGGTACAATCGTAGCAGGTGGAAATGTGAGAATAAATGAGATTGCTATTGCTCATGGCAATTTGGTAATTCAAGTTGAGACAAAGACAAACCGTGCTCAAGTTGGTCCTTATAGCACAGAGAGTGAAAGCTCAAATATCACTGCTACAGAAGATGCCCGTGTGATTACAATGGAAACAGCAACAGTAGAAGATTTGGCTCGTGCTTTAAATGCAATTAAGGTTTCGCCACGTGATTTAATATCAATTTTTCAATCGATCAAACAGGCTGGCGCTTTACAGGCAGAGCTGAAGATAATGTAGGAGAATGTCATGTCAAATATGAGTATTCAAGAATTCAAAAACACCTATTCTCAACAGGTTGCAAAACAAAACTTAGAGAAAGCTACTAATCTTCAAGATGCAAGCTTAGATAGTGACACAAAGATCAAAGAAGCAGCAGTTGAATTTGAAAAGATTATGGTAAAAATGATGTTTTCAGAAATGACTAAGTCTCTTGATTCAGGTGGGTTTTTTGGTTCAGAAGCAGGCTCAGACTTTTATCAAGACATGTATATCGATAGCATCAGTGATATGATGTCAAAAAACCAGTCCTTAGGCTTGTCAGACATGATTGTGAGACAGTTGAAAAATGACTATAGTAAAATGCCTAAAAACAATTCACTTGAACTATTACAAAGAAAGATTGAAAAACGCATTTCTGAACCAGTTCAATCTCAGCAAGCCCAAGATAATGCAGCCCTACCAAAAACATTGATGGCAAGACTTGATCGATATGAGCCTATTATTAATAAAGCAGCAGATAAATATGACATTGACAAGAGCCTTATCAAGGCAGTTATAGCACAAGAAAGTTATGGTAATCATAAAGCTGTATCACCTGTAGGTGCAAAAGGTTTGATGCAATTGATGGACGGCACAGCAAATGATCTGGGCGTTAAAGATCCATTTAACCCAGAAGAAAACATTATGGCTGGTGCAAAATATTTGAAGCAACAACTCAATAAATTCAAATCTAATGAGCTTGCTTTGGCAGCATATAATGCAGGTCCTGGCAATGTTACACGGTATAATGGTGTACCACCGTTTAAAGAGACAAAGAATTATATTCGCAATGTAATGCGTTTTAAAAACACTTTATAAAGTAGAAGGAGATTATTATGGAAGCCCTCTTAAAAGATTTCTTTCGAGCATGGGAAGAAGAAATTGCAGCATACCAAGAAGTATCACTATGCCTCGAAGATCAAAAGATTTCACTGATCGAATGGAATATAAAAAAGTTCCAGAAAATCAGTCAACAAATTGCTCTATTAATTAGCAGAGCGCACAAACATACCGTTGTCCGACAAGATTTGATGGAAAACATACTTGCCCTAAAAGACATGACTGTTGACCAAAATAGCTTGAAGAACCTATTTGAAGTATTAGAGGAAGACGTGCACAAGGAGCAAGCAATGCTTTTCTTCAAAACCTTTTCAAACACTTTGCAAAGAATCAACAAAATATCTGAAGCCAATAAAGAGCTTATCAAGACTGGTTTAACTCTCGTTGGTGACAATCTTGAAATGATTGCAGATATGATCGACAAAGACAGAGTTTATAGCCGTGTCGGCATGATTCCAGCAAAACACAATTCAATTTTATTAAATAAGCAGGTGTAATCATGTTAAACCTTCTCTTGCAAAAGAAAAATGTGATTTTGATCAAAGAAAATTCGAGTACAGTAATGGTTGCTCAAAACGTAATACCCACAATGATTTTCCCATACAAGGACCCAATTGAGCACCAGATTAATCGACTATGCAAACATGATCAAGCTGATTGCAAGCAAGGGGATTTAAATATACAAAGAATATTTATCAAAGGTTTAGCAAACACGCCAGAGCTATTTAACAATGTATACGTAAAGAGGTAAGCTATGTTTCAACTAATCTCATTAGGTAAGAGGGCACTACAAGTCACAGAAAAGCATATTGAGACAACTTCTCATAATATCTCAAATGTTAATACTCCTGGTTACTCACGCCAAAAGGTAGTCCAAGAAAGCGGGCTGCCAATCGAATATCCATATGGCACGATAGGTACAGGTGTTTATATCCAAAGTGTTGAGCGAGTGAGAGATGAATTTTTAGATATTAATTTCAGAAATAATCAGTCTTTATTTGGTTTTTGGGACAAGAGATCAGAAGTTCTTGAAAAGTTAGAAACAGTGTTAAACGAACCATCAGACTTTGGTTTGAGCAATAAAATCGATAAGTTTTTTAGTTCATGGGACTCTTTATCGAGTAATCCAACAAGCCAGGCATACAGAATGGACGTGATAAACAATGCTGAGCAGATGACAGATGAATTTAACAGGCTTCATAGTGATTTATCTGGTTATATCAGCTCAATCGATGACGAACTAATCAATAGTGTAACAAGAATCAATCAAATCGCCCAAGAGCTTGCAGATCTATCAGAAGGTATTAATTTTACAATTGGGCAAATATATGAGCCAAATGACTTGCTTGACAAGTTTGACTTATTAATGGACGAATTAGCTACATATGGTAATGTGTCTGTCAAAGTAAATGATTATGGACAAAAGATCGTTTATCTCGGTAGTGATCAGATTGTTGATGGTAAATCATGCAATCAGATAGGCTTTGAAGAAAGCACTAACAATGGGGTTACCGTGCATAATCTTGTTTGGAAAAAGAATCTCGACAAAATTAACGGTTTAAATAGCGGGGAACTATTAAGTTTAATTGACTTACGTGATAATGTAGTTCCAGGCTATTTAAATCAGCTTGATAAAATAGCTGACACAATCAAAGAAAAAGTAAATGAAATACATTTACAAGGTCATGATTTAACAGCCAATAGCGAGCAAGGTCATTACTTCTTTGAAACCTCTTCTAATGGAGCAAAAGATTTTAGAGTGAGCAATACCATTCTAAATGATTCAAATAAATTAGCAACCTCACGCTCAGGCGCTTCTGGAGATAATGAGATTGCCCTTGCCATAGCTAATCTTAGAAATGAGCCTATTGTCGATGGTCAAATGAGTGTCTCACAAGCCTATGCCAATTTCGTTTATTCAATTGGTAGTGATGTAAATAATACGAATATTAAAAAAGAGAACCAGGCAATGGTTACTGAACAAATAGATAAGTTTAGAGATTCAATTAAAGGTGTGTCTTTAAATGAAGAGACAGCCGATTTAATAAAATATCAACAAATGTATCAAGCTGCTGCAAAGATAATTAGCATGGCAGATGATATGATAAAAGTAGTTTTAGGGTTAGTGTAATGAAAACTTTATTTGCACGAAGCAATAATCAAAGAAAGACCAGGGAAGGTGAATTATGTTAGTATTAACACGTAAACAAGGCGAATCGATTCGAATCGGAGATGACATAGAAATAGTCATCACAGACATTAACAAAGGCTCTGCCAGAATAGGCGTTTTGGCACCCAAAAACACAACAATCTATCGTAAAGAAGTGTATGAAAGAATCTTAAAAGAGAATCAAGCTGCAGCTCAATTAGCGCAAAAGACAAACAGCTTAGAAGACCTTAATAAGATACTTTCTGGGAAAATTAAACAATTATAACAACAAGGAGTTAAGAATGCGTATCACCACAAATGCTATGTTCAATACAATGCTCAGCACTCTCAATAAAAATGTGGCTGATTATCAGAAGATTAACGAGCAAGTTGCAACAGAAAAGAGAATTAATAATCCCTCTGATGACGCAAAAGGACTATCTGTAAGCACAGTTTTAAAGTCTCAGCAAAGCGCATATACTCAGTATTTGGAGAATATTGAGGAGGCTAAAAACTACCTAAATGGTGCTGACAATGCTCTTGGGCAATTGCAAGATTTGATTGTAAAGGTACGTGAATTTGCTCAATCAAATGCCCAAGAAACAACAACGCCAGTCGAGATGGATATTGCCGCTCAGCAGATTGATCAATTCTTGGAAGAAGCTATGAATATTGCCAATACCAAAATCAATGATCGCTATATTTTTGCAGGTTATAAGAACAATTCTCCTGCTTATAGCAATAGTGCAAGAATCCTCACACCTTATGCTGCTGCAGAAAATGCATATGAGGGTATAGTTACCTCGTCAGGTGAATATACTGGCACCAGTAATAAAACCTATATTGTGCGCTTTGTGCAAGACGGGCATGTGGGCGATGAGGCAAATGCAGATACTACAGCTTACCAAATCTCTGATGATAATGGACAAACATGGTCTGATGCTCAGTCATTTACCAGCTTAAGAATGAATATCTCAAACAGTGATGGCAGCGATTCAGGTGTTTATCTTGATTTTACAGACAATGATTTTGTTCAAGGCGACACTTTTATGGTTCAAGTTGCATTAGGTAATTATCAAGGAGATGGTGCCAAGATATCTTTCAATACGAATTTCAATAGTAAAATCGACACTAATATCAGTGGCAAAGAGATCTTTGAAGATAGTGGCTTTTTTGACAGCATTTACAAACTAAAAAATGCTCTTATGTCACATAACTTCAATGAAATTGCACAGTCAGTTGAAGAACTGGATACTATGCATTCAGAGATTCAATCAAAAGTTACTCAGACTGGTATTAATCTCAACCGTTTAGAAATCACACAAAACAATCTAATAGCGCTTAGCGACAATGTTTTAGATCATGTACAAAGCATTGAAAAAGTAAATATCATCGATGTTCTTAGTCAAATATCAATGGTAGAAAACGCTTTAAATGCTTCAATCACCACTATGGGGAGAGTGTTCCCATTAAACCTTTTAAGCATTTTAAAATAATAGAAGGAGAAAGAAAATGAATGCCTACACTACAAGATTTGGAGAGATTGAAATCTCTGATGAAACAATCATCACTTTTGCTAATGGGATATTAGGTTTCCCAGAGCTAACAAATTATGCACTTATTAATACTGACGATAATTCACCGCTAAAATGGTTACAGTCGCTCGATGATCCAACACTTGCTTTTGTCGTAACCAATCCAAACCTCTTTAAGCCCGATTATATGATCGATGCATATCGTAAAGATCTTGCTGACATCAATATTCAAAGCGAAGAAGATGCTTTAATTTTAGTTATCGTAACAGTGCCAAAAGACCCTATCAAGATGACTGCAAACCTCAAAGGACCCCTATTGATTAATACAAAGAACCGCCTTGCAAAACAATTGGTAATTGATAATAATGAGTATAATATCAAGCACCGCCTGCTAAACGATGAAGAAGCTTTAGTCGCGATGGGTTAAATGAAAAAACACATAGAAGGGATTCTAATTGTCTCCAGGGACGGAGAGTGTTTTTTCAAAACAAGCAGATCACTTGCCACGCCTATTAGATGGGTGGTAGAGTGCATGTTCTTCTTGTATAAATTTCAAATCAATATGGGTGTATATTTCTGTGGTTTGTATCGAAGCATGCCCCAAAAGTTCTTGCACGATTCTCAAGTTGGCTCCAGCTTCCAAGAGATGGCTGGCAAAGGAGTGTCTTAAAGTGTGTGGGCTTATTTTTTTGGCAATGCCTGCTTCTAAAGCGACTTTTTGTAATACTTTCCAAAAGCCCATGCGTGTCATTGGCTTGCCGTTGTAGTTTAAAAAAATAATGTTTGTAATACCGTCTTTTTTCAAATTCAATCTTGCTGTTTTTAAATAATAATTTACCCATTCTATTGCTGTATCATTGATAGGTATAATTCTCTGTTTATTACCTTTACCTGTCACCTTGATCAGCTCTTGACTAAACATCAAGTCACCCAAACCAATATTCAGCATCTCAGACACGCGTACGCCTGTCGCATACATAAATTCGATAATAGCTCTATTTCTTATACCAAGATCGCTTTCCACCTCGATGGAATCTAAAAGGTGAAACATCTCGTCCACACTCAAGATATCGGGGACATAGCGGCTCAATTTGATTGAGGGTATCCTATCAAAATCAACTTTTGTAGGGTAATCATTTTCCACAAGATAGTCAAAGAAGGACTTGAGAGAGCTGCGTTTTCTTGCCATTGATGAGGACTCAAGTGGTGCATCATAAAGGCTTGACATATAAGCAATAATATCAGGGCAATCGATATCAGCAACCACCTTCCCTGCCCAAGTTAAGAATTGCTCTAAATCACTAAGATAAAAAGATATACTCAGCTCATTGATACCACGTTCAGTTCTTAAATAATACTTATAACGATTTATTTGAGCAATATCTTTTTCATTAAACATATTAATTATTTAAAAAAGCCGTCAGCATATAGCCAACGGCTCAAATTCTTTTTTATTCTTTTGCTTGGTAGTTTGGTGCTTCTTTGGTGATTGTTATATCATGCGGATGGCTTTCTCTCAAGCCTGCGCTGGTTATTTCCACAAATTCAGCTTTTTCTATCAAGTCAGCAATTGTCGATGCACCACAATAACCCATACCTGCTCGTAGCCCGCCGGTGAGTTGGTATAAGAAATCTTTTAAAGGACCTTTATAGGGCACCATTCCTTCTATACCTTCTGCCACAAGCTTATTGTTATCTGACGCATTTTCTTGGAAATAGCGATCTTTACTACCTCTCTGCATTGAAGCTAATGAGCCCATGCCACGATAAGATTTGAAACGTCTACCATTGTAGATGATTGATTCTCCAGGGCTTTCGTCTGTGCCTGCCAAAAGGCTTCCCAACATCGCCCCACTTGCGCCAGCAGCAATAGCTTTAACTATATCTCCAGAGTATTTGATGCCACCGTCTGCAATCACAGTAACGCCTGCTTTTTCTGCCTCTTCATAGGCATCCATAATAGCAGATAATTGTGGCACGCCGACACCTGCTACCACACGTGTTGTGCAGATAGAGCCAGGTCCAATACCCACTTTAATCCCGTTTACGCCTGCATCAATCAGCGTTTTGGCAGCATTAGCTGTTGCAATATTACCCGCTATAATATCTATATTGAGGTGTCTTTTAATTGTCTTTATCGCATTCAAAATATTGACATGATGCCCGTGAGCTGTATCGATGACCAAGACATCTATTCCGCTCTTTACCAGCTCTTGAGCACGTTCTAAAAAGTCGCCTGTTACCCCAATACCTGCACCTACTAATAAGCGTCCATTGTCGTCTATTGCAGCCTTTGGATAAGATATCTTTTTCAAAATATCTTTTACTGTGATCATACCAGCAAGCTCGTCTTTTTCATTTAATAATAGTAATTTCTCAATCCTGTTTTGGTGTAAGATCATTGTAGCTTCGTCATAATCAATGCCGATATTTGCTGTTATGAGTCTCTCTTTGGGGGTCATTACGTCTTTGATTTTTTTATTTAGATCATGTTCAAAACGTGTGTCACGATTGGTAACTATCCCAACAACTTTTCGATTTGAAACGACAGGAAACCCGCCAATGCCGTACTGTTCTGACAATGAATGAGCGTGAGCAATGGTATCTGTTGGTTTTAAGCAAACAGGCTTAGTAATAATGCCAGATTCTGATCTCTTGACTATACTTACTTCATTTGCTTGTTCACTGATACTGAAATTTTTATGAATAATCCCAATGCCACCTTCACGTGCCATTGCTATTGCCATTGATGATTCGGTTACTGTGTCCATTGCAGCACTAATAATTGGAATATTAAGCTTTATGTGCGCAGTTATTTGTGTCGAGGTATCTACAGTTGCAGGCAGTACTTCTGATTTTGCTGGAACGAGTAGCAGATCATCGAATGTAAAGCCTTTTTTAATGATTTTCTTTTTCATCTTATAACTCCATACTGACTTTTTAACTAAAGATATGATTCAAGTTGTTTTGTCAAGAAGTTTTTTTTTATTTTAGCAATATAAAAAGCCATATCTCAATTACCAAGTATGATTATTTCACAACTAAAGTAACTGTGATATGGCATTACATAGTAAATTTTGCTAAAAAAACAATGTGTTTATCTTATTTTGTTCTTGCTAAACGTAATCCAAAAATCGGAAAGTTTACCTCACTTTCTGTTGGAAAACGAACTGGAATTCTGCAATCCTCACCATCATAAGAGATAAATACATATGCACCACCACGTAAAACTCGTTCATCTCCTTTTTCTGGTCCTCTGGGGTTGTCTTTAGGACTATTTTGATAATAATTTTCATCAACGATATCCCAACACCATTCCCAAACATTACCACTCATATCATATAGTCCTAATTCATTAGGTGATTTTGTTCCTACAGCATGTGTGACCTCATCAGAATTACCCGTATACCATGCAACTTCGTTTATGTTATTGGACCCAGCAAACAAAAAGCCCTTAGATTTATTTCCGCCTTTTGCTGCATATTCCCACTCGGCTTCTGTTGGTAAACGATAACCATTTACGCCCCAATCGCAGCTCACATCATCACCATTAATTGTATAAGCGGGTGTCAAGCCCTCTCTTAATGACTTTTGATTGCAAAAATATACGGCTTCATTCCATGACACTGATTCTACTGGCAAATTATCGCCTTGATTTGTAGATGGATTTTTACCCATTATATCTTTCCATTCACTTTGAGTTACCTCGTATTTGCTTATATAGAATGAAGATACTTTAACTGGGTGGGTTGGCTTAGCTCCTTCAAACATGTCTCCTGGTTCATCAAAAAAGCCAACTTCTAAAACTTCATCTGTTCCCATTTGAAACGTACCACCCTTAACAAAAACCATATTCTCTGGCATCTTCTTCGAACAACCTGCTATTACTAATAATAACACACCAAGTAAAGTGAAAACCGTTAACAACCTACCAACCCTTAAACTTTTTTTACAAACAACTTTCTTACCAATTTGGGTAACCATTTCCGCCTCCTTTTTTTCTTGTAATAATTTATAGCAGAATAAGAATTATTTGTCAAGCAATTATTTATCATAATTAACATATAATAAAATAATAATCCAAAAAATGTTCAAATTTTGCTATTTTGGGTGCTCAAAAAAATCAAATAAATGCTATTATTAGATCCTATTTTTCACTTCTTTCTCTCAAATTATGCTCGATTTTGTATATGCATATATATCAATAAGATGCCTATGTGATTCCCTTTACATTCCCCTTGCTATCTTGGAGAATGAAAGGTAATCTTAAAGGAATCGAAAGGGAGTGAAAGGGAGATTTTTTGAGAATTTTTAAGAGTAAAGAGAGTCGTGCCATTTTATCTTTATTTTTAAGTAATGGAGATTTGTTGATTTATTATTTTGCAAAATTGTAGCAATTTCACTATATTTCGAGCTCAGACATAACGGGTGTTCTAATATGCATAATATTCAGCCCTTTAACCTAATCTTTACGAATAGAAGATCATTTCTCATATTTACATTTTAATAATCCATTTCAATGCGTAATTTTGGTCATGAATCAAACAAAAGATTTGATATTAATTCAATTTATAAAAAAATCTTTCATCTGTATAAAAAAGTAATTGACAAAAATGAGTTAAAAATATATTATGGATTATTATATAGTGAAATGAGTATTATGGGAAAAAATATTATTATAGCAATTGATGGTCCAGCAGCTTCTGGTAAAAGCACAACAGCGAAAAGGCTGGCAGAAGAATTAAAATTTTTGTATATTGACACAGGTGCAATGTACCGTGCATGCGCTTTATATGCGATAGAGCATAATACAAATCTCAAGGATGTAAGCAGCGTAGAGGATATGTTAAATAAAATTGATATCCTTTTTAAAACCATTGATAATAAAAACTTAATATTCTTAAACAACCGCGATATAACCGACTTAATTCGTACTCCAGAAGTGAGCCAAAAAGCATCAGAAATTGCAACAATTGCCAATGTGAGACATCGTATGGTGTATCTACAAAGAGAAATGGCAAAAAATGATAGCGTAATAATGGATGGACGAGATATAGGTTCATTTGTATTTCCAAAAGCTGATTTTAAGTTTTTTATGGTCGCAACTCTCGATGCAAGGACTAAAAGACGTCAATTGGAAATGCAAGAAAAAGGGCTTGAAGTAGATTATGAACAATTAAAAGAAGAGCTTGCATGGCGTGATGCAAATGACGCCAACCGTGATATAGCACCACTTCTCAAAGCAAATGATGCTGTTGAAGTTAATACGACAACCATGTCAATCGAAGAACAAGTTGACTTTATTTTAAAAAAGATAAGGGAAAAAGTTGCGTAAGATTTATAGGGCTACAACATCATTCATAAGATGTTTAATGAAAATATTCGCACCTTATGAGATCATCAATAAAGAGCGATTAGATACGCTTGGAGGGAAAGTTATTGCTTCTAATCATGTATCTAACTTCGACCCGCCTTTTATAGGATCAGTTTTGCCTCTTGAAATCTATTTTTTGGCAAAATCAGAGCTATTTAAAAACAAAATAATGGGCAAAATATTATCTACATTTAATGCAATTCCTATCAAGCGTGGCAAGATGGATATTAGCGCTATCAAGAAATGCATTTCCGTCTTAAATAATGGTCATTCCATGCTTATTTTCCCACAAGGTACACGTAATGGAAAAGTGGCAAAACCAGGCATTGGCATGATTGCATTAGCCGTAAAAAAGGACATTGTACCAGTTCATATTGCAAATTCTACAAAGCATTTTAGCTGTCTCTTCAGATTAAAAAAAGTGCAAATAATAATCGGTGAAACAATAATGCTGTCATCTTATGATAATTTGGCAGACAATAAAGAAAAATATCAATTAATATCGAATGACATATTTGAAAAGATTAAGGCGCTTAACTCTTTTGAGTCAGAACATAAGGCTTCATAAAGATGATCATCTTATTTAAACAGAAAGATTAATTTCAAAGATATGACAAAAATTTTAATAGCAAAGAACTCAGGTTTTTGTTTTGGAGTAAAAAGGGCGATAAAAATGGCAGAAGAAGCAGCTCTTATTCATAAAAACATAAACACTTGGGGTCCTATTATCCACAATCCACAAATGGTCTCTGCCCTTAAAGAAAAAGGTGTTGAGGAGATTAATAGCATGCCAGAAGTGACTGACAAGGCAATTGTAATCAGATCTCATGGTATCCCTTTAACCGAAAAAAATGAATTGCAAAACAAAGGGATCCCAGTCATTGATGCTACTTGCCCATATGTTTCAAAAGCTTTTGATTATGCTAAGCTTGCGGATATTGAGAAATATACAATTTTTATTCTTGGCAATCCAGAGCACCCTGAAATAATTGCTTTAAAATCATATATAAAGAATGAATACCATATTGTAAATAAAGACTTTTCAAGATTTGAAAACAGCAGATTTGGCAAATGTGCAATCATCTGTCAAACAACACAAAATGAACAAAACCTGGAAAGATTAGTAGTGTTTTTAATAAATCGTTGCAATGAATTAAGAGTGTTTAATACCATTTGCAATGCAACAAATATTAGACAAGATGCAACTGTAGAGTTAGCAAAGATAGCTGATCTTATGGTGGTAATTGGTGGCAAGAATAGCTCTAATACAAAAATGTTAGCCACTCTATGTTCTAATTATACAAAAACATATCATATAGAAACCGCTGATGAAATAGAAGATAGTTGGTTTAAAAACCATAATACCATAGGATTAACAGCTGGAGCATCAACTCCTGACTGGATTATTTTGGACGTATATAATAAAATAAATAAAATCGTTGGGAACTCAGACATTATCATAAAAAGTGTCCATGATATTCCCGGTTATAAGGAGGAAATAAATGAACGTTAACGATCAAAAAGACCCAAAGGATCTCATTCCAGAAGAAAATGAAGTTAACAAAATCGTCGAAGCTAACGAACAAAGCAAGGCAGTTGAGACCGCTGAACATCTTACAATGGAAGAGCTCTTGAATGAATCTTTGAGCAGAGTTGAACCAAAACAAATTGTTGATGCGAGAGTTGTTAGTGTTAATGAAAGAGAAGTGCTTGTTGATATCCACTCAAAATCAGAAGCATCAATCCCTATTAATGAGTTTAACAACAAACCACCTGAAAAAAATGATATTATCAAAGTGTATATAGTATCATCTGAAGATGGAAGCGGTAAGCCAAGACTATCAAAGCGCCGTGCTGATTTTATCCTTAACCTGGAAAAATTACAAGAAATTCATGACAAAGATGAGATTATTACAGGTGTATTCACGCGTCGTGTTAAAGGTGGCATGATGGTGGAAGTTTTAGGTATCGATGCCTTTTTGCCTGGCTCACAAGTCGCACTAAAAAACGTACCAAATCTTGACCAATTTATTGGAAAAGAAACCCAACTAAAAATCATAAAAATTGATGAAGACAAAAAGAATATTATTGTCTCAAGAAAACAGGTCCTTGAAGAAGAACAACAAAGCAAAATGGACCTTCTCAAAGACAAAATTATCATCGATGCTGAGCTTGATGGCGAAGTAAAAAATATTACTGATTACGGCGCATTCATTGATTTAGGCGGTATTGATGGTCTATTGCACTTGACTGATATGTCATGGGGTAGAATTAAACACCCTTCAGAAATGCTCAATATCGGCAATAAAGTAAAAGTAAAAGTAATCAATTATGATGAGGAAAACCAAAGAGTATCGCTCGGTTTAAAACAATTAGTGCCACATCCATGGGAAAATATTGAAAATAAATACCCTGAAGGTACAAAAGTTAAAGGTAAAGTCGTAAATATTGAAAACTATGGCGCATTTATCGAGATTGAACCTGGTGTTGAAGGGCTTGTTCACGTTTCAGAAATCTCCTGGACAAAGAAAGTTACCAATCCAAAACAATACTTGAAAGAAGACGAAGTAGTTGAAGCAATTGTATTAAAAGTTTCAAAAGATGATCAACGTATCTCACTCGGTATCAAACAAATGTTCCCTGATCCATGGCTCACTATAGAAGAAAGATATCCTATTGGAACTATTGTAAAACGCAAAATTAAAAACCTCACAGATTTTGGTGCTTTTGTGGAATTAGAAGAAGATATCGACGGATTGATCCATATCTCTGATATCTCTTGGACAAAACGCATTTATCATCCAAAAGAAGTGCTCAAAAAAGGTCAAGAAATTGAAGCTGTCGTCCTATCAATAGATAGATTATTACATCGTATCGCTCTCGGTATCAAACAATTACACCCAGATCCATGGGATAGCATTGAAGAGACCCTTCCTGTCAATACTGAAGTAAGAGGAAAGATTGCAAAATGCATCACAAAAGGAATTTTGGTCGATATACCTTTTGACGACACTTATATAGAAGGATTTATCCCTATTTCTCATCTCGCAGTTCCAAAGATTAATAAGCCAGAAGATGCCTTTGATGTCAATGAAGAACTCGATATGAAAATTATCGAAATTGACAAAGATAATCGCAGATTAATCTTGAGCGTAAAAGCTTGGTTCTTCAGCAGAGAAAAGAACTTAATGAAAGAGTATCAAAAGATTCATCGTGATAGAATTATCGAAAGAACTGGATCAGCTCCTGAATTTGACGATCAAGATGATGATATGGATATGCACGATGCTGAAATTCCATCTCCTGTTGAATACCATGAACCAGAAGTTGAGGAAGCTGCACCTGTAGAGGAAGCACCTGTAGAAGAAACTCCTGTAGAAGTAGAAGCAGCTCCAGTAACCGAAGAAGTACCAGAGACCCCAACAGAAGAAACTGATTGATCTCTATATAAAAATTAAAGGCAGCTCTTTCGAGCTGCCTTTTTTCATATTCATTTTTTGTTATTTTACAGGATGAAACCCAATATTCTTATTGTCTTGATTTGGTAAGTTTGGAATTTTTATTTCACCAAACTGTTTTTCGAATGCATCGACATTCTTTTCCAAAAGCTTTAAGAGTTGTTTTGCATGTTGTGGATTTGTGATCACTCTGCTATAGATCTTAGCATTGGGCATTCCAGGTACGACTCTACCGAAGTCCAAAACAAACTCAGAGTCAGAATTAACTATCATAAAAAAGTTTGCATACACGCCCTCACCGACTTGTTGGTCGATTTGGACATTAAGAGTTTGCTGCTGAGGTGGTTGTTGTTTATTCATAAAAGGTCTCCAGTTCATTTATAGATTTTCTATGTTTTTCAAAGCTTTGGCAGAAGTGGAAACACAGATACCATCGCCACTAATATAACCAAGGATAGGTTTGCCTGATGGTTGTCCATCAACTTCTTTATAAAGATCGACTTTAATGCGAACAGCTTGGTCATCTTTGACTACGATATCAGCGCCATTTTCATCTTTTTCAAAAGGATTATTATACAGCCAAGCTAAACCGATCGCTGCAGTACCATTTTCTGCTAAAACGTTCTTACGTGTGGTTCCGATATATTCTCGCTTTTCTTGGGAGACATTGGGAGAAATGATTGACGAAGTCATCGAACCTAATCTCTTTCCATCAAGGTAAACAGCCTTACCAACAGCATTTCCTTCAGAGATAATAACGACCATCTTTTTATCGCATTTACTTGCAATATCTTTTTCAAGAGCGGCTTTGCCGACAAATGTATCTTTGGTCATATCAACAGCTGCATCAAAGAGAGGCGCATTTGTTGGAGTATGAAGTCCGTCATATTCGCTGCCCATAAGTGGCAAGCCTGCATTACCCGCAGAAAGGCGATTTTCATCACGACCACCAAGCCCTACCAGGAAACCACCCTTATCTAATACATTAAGAATAAGCTTTTTGAAATAATCTACACCAACTGAATGTGGAATATAGATTTCCCAACCCCAGCGGTTTGTATAGCCAGTACGGCTAAAATAGAAAGTTTGTCCATCTATCTCAATTTCATTAAATGAGAAGAAGCCCATCCATTTGTCAGGGTTTTTGCGATTCTTTAAAGCAGCATCGCCAAAGACTTCGCGAATAACTTTCATTGAAAGTGGACCTTGAACGTCTATCTTGACCAAATCATCAGACAAGTCAGTTACAAAAACTTCTTCCCCTTCTTTTTTATATTGGAGGATAAAATCTGCGTCTGATAGATATGTAATTTCTTTATTATCGACTATTTCTTTGCCTGTTATGTCGTGTCCAGCATTGATAACGAGAATAAATTTATCATCACTAACCCGCATCACAATCATGTCATCACGTACTGTGCCATTTTCATTTAAGAGCAAGGTGTATTTGCACTGCCCAATAGTCATGCTACCCATATTACCAGGCAAAACGCGATCTAAAAGAGCACAAGCATCTTTACCAGCAAACTGGATTTGAGCCATATGATCGATATTGAAAAGAGCAACTTTATCAATTGCTTTCGCTTCTTCTAAAACAGAGGTGAGATAGTGAACTGCCATGTCATATTGTCCAAAATTACTTCTTTGAATCGCTTGATATGGGCGATCGAGCCTCTCTGCTAATAATTTTTGATACCATTCTTCAATATCATAAACCGCAGTCTTGCGAATCTCTGTAGGGAAAGGTTTTCCGATTACTGTCATTATAAACTCCTTCATAGTATATTATTTTAAAATTATAGTAATTTAATCTCTTATTTTTGTCAAATACTTTTTGAGTAACCTTACATTTTTAGTTTATTTTAGCGCCACTTATGATTCATGAGAGTGTCGAATAATGCGTAATCCAGGTTTGCAGACTTTAATAATACAGAAAGCTTAGGATTGAGAGATGAAATGTAATTGATCTGAACCAACAAAGGATAGTTGTTGGCACAAAAAATAATCACCTCTAAACCCGCTCGTAGTAGGCTTCTGCTAATTTAGATGAAAATATTTTTTCAAAAAACCCATTTTATAAGCCCTATATATATAGAAGGTTCTGTTTTAAATCTTAATTCAGTTTTATCCTTCTATAAGATATTTTGGTTTATTAAGCAGCACCCTATTAATGTATTTTCATAAATAGTAAAAAAAAGATTGACAAAATAGCTGTAATTAGATATTCTATATTTATGAATAATATAATTAAAGTACAAAATCTATCAAAAACCTACGGGAAGAAGAGTGTCGTCAATGACATTAGCTTTGAAATAAAGCAGGGCGAGATTGTTGGTATCTTAGGTCCCAACGGAGCTGGGAAGTCGACAACATTTTATATGATATTGGGTTTGGCAAAACCCAATGCAGGCAAGGTCTATTTCAATGATATTGATATAACCAAAAAGCCGATGTATAAGCGTTGTCAACTGGGTATGGCTTATCTTGCACAACAGCCCTCTATCTTTCATAAATTATCAGTTGAAGACAATATTATGGCTATTTTAGAGACAATGCCTTATAATCGTGCAGAGCGAAAAGTGAAGCTGGAAGAGTATTTGGCAGAGCTTAATCTTACTCCACTGGCAAAGCAAAAGGCTTATACACTCTCTGGAGGTGAGAGACGAAAGCTTGAAATTACACGCTCACTGGTGAGTAACCCTTCTTTTTTATTAATGGACGAGCCATTTGCAGGTGTTGATCCTATCGCTGTGGCTGATATTCAAAACATTATTATCAAGTTAAAAGAAGAGAAGAATATGGGCATATTTATTTCAGACCATAATGTCGCTGATACACTGTCTATCACGCAACGATCTTATATTATCTTTCAAGGTAAAATATTGATTTCAGGCACATCAAAAGAATTGATAAATGATCCAGATGCACGCAAGCTATATCTTGGCGATCGCTTTTTAAATCCCGTGTTTGTATAATAAAGGCAAAACATGAATCAAAAAATATCGCAAACAATCAATCTAAGACAAACCCAAGAGCTTACTCTAAAACCTCAGATGATTCAATCTCTGAAGATGCTGGCATTGCCATTGATCGAATTGGAATTGGCTTTGAAAAATGAAATTGTTCAAAACCCTCTGCTCGAACTCTCTGAAGAATATGACGATGAAAATAGCTATTTAGAAGAAACGGGTGCTGAAATTAAAGACCCGGATGGTGAGATGAGTGAAACTCTGGACGAAGTAAAAGAATTGAGCGAGATTTTGGATAGTTGGAATGAATACAATGATGAACGCGAGTATTCCTCAAAAAGCTATGAAAATGAGTCTGCAAACATGGAAAACTATATCAAAGCTGATGATAATCTCCAACGCATCTTTACTGATTTGATCGATGAATATCCCATTAGCGAGCAAGAAAAAGACTTTGCCTTTGAGCTTGTCGAAAGCACAAATGAATATGGGTTTTTGCCTGAAGATTATAATATTGAAGAAAAGGGCGCTGAATATGGGCTTAGCCCCAAACGCGCTAATCGAATACATCAAAAGATTTTGCAGACCAAACCAAAGGGTATCACAGCACGAACTCTGGCTGAATGCCTGATCGCTCAACTTGAGCCGTATGAGCTTCAGGATTTGGTTTTGCTTAGTATTATCCGTCATGATTTTAATGATCTTATTTATCGACGATTTCAAAATATTGCTACAAAATATGATATTACAGAAAAGGAAGTAATGTCGTATAGAGAGAGGATCTCGCAACTTGACCCCAAACCAGGCATAAGGCTAAATAGCTCAAAAGCAAGCTATATCGTGCCAGATGTGATTGTCAGAAAAATTGCTGGTGAATATGAGATTATAATAAATGATAATTATGTGCCAAGAATAACTCTGAGCAGACATTACCGTACAATGCTATCTGAATCGGCAGGCGATAAAGTTGCCTTAAATTATATTCGCTCCAAGGTCAACTCTGCCAGGTTTTTGATAAAATCTATTTATATGCGAAGCCGTACGCTGGAGCGCGTTATGAGATCGATTATAAACTATCAAAAAGACTTCTTTTACAATAATTCAGGGATACTTGAACCCCTAACTTATTCTGTGATTGCCAGCGATTTGAATGTAAATGAATCGACAATTTCACGTGTGGTTAAGCTCAAATACGCCGATACACCATTTGGCATCATGTGTTTGAAAGATTTCTTTTGCTCTGCCGCAGGTAAAGATAAGAATTATGATGCTGTATCGAAACAAAATGTGCAAATACAGATTTCAGAATTAATAGAAAAAGAAGATAAGAGATCGCCATTGAGTGATCAGTTTATCGTAAATATCCTCAAAGAAAGAGGGATAAGCGTTTCTCGACGCGTAATTGCGAAGTATCGTGAGGAACTTCAAATACCAAATAGTCGTTTAAGGAGAAAATAATGGAACATTATCAAGTTGCAGTAATTGGAGGCGGTCCTGGCGGTTATGAAACAGCTATACGCCTTAGCCAATATAATATTAGCACAGTTTGCTTTGAAAAAGAAAGACTTGGCGGCGTGTGCTTGAATTGGGGCTGCATACCCACAAAAGCCTTAGTCAAATCTGCTGATTTATTTGCAGAAATAAAGCAGTCTGCAGAGTTTGGCATCGAAGTTGATGCACCAAAACTTGATTTTTCAAAAGTATATCAACGCAAGGCAGAAGTAGTTGAAAAGCTCGTGTCTGGCATTGAGTATATTTTTAAGAAAAGAAATATACCTATGATAAATAAAAAGGTAGAAAAGATAGTTAAACACGATGGTAAATACACTATTTTTGCAGATAATGAGGCACAATGTAGTGTCGATTATATAGTTTTGGCAACAGGATCAATACCCAAAGAATTGCCTTTTATGCCATTTGACGGTAAACATATCTTATCATCAAATGATATTTTGAATATTGAGCAGATGCCTGAGAGTCTCGCTATCATCGGTGGTGGCGTGATCGGCTGTGAATTTGCTTCGATATTTGCACAATTTGGCACAAAGGTGGAGATAATTGAGTTTTTACCTGAACTGATTGCCACAGAAGATACAGAAATTTCAAGAAGATTAGCATTGGGCTTGAAAAAACTCGGTATCAAAATCAACTTAAGAGTAGGCGTAGAAAAAGCAGAAATTGCTGATGGAAAAGTGATGCTTAGCTTAGCTAATGGTAAGTCTACCGAAGCAGAAAAAGTCTTGGTGGCAGTAGGACGTCAGCCCGTTTGCGATATCACTCTGGAAGGCTTTGAAGTTGGCAGAGAAAGAGGCTTTATTGTTATTGATGAACAATGCCGCACCAATGAGCATAATGTCTTCTCTATAGGCGATATTACAGGGAAAATGCAGCTTGCACATACAGCAAGTAAACAAGGTTTACGCGTAGCAGAATTGATTAATGGTGAGCTGAATGGAGAAAAGGTGGCTCAAGAAGAATTGATTTATCATAATATACCTCGTTGCGTTTTTACTAATCCAGAGCTTGCTTCGTGTGGTTTAACAGAAAAACAGGCACAAGAGCAATATGGAGAGATCTTGATCGGTAAATTTCCATATGCAGCAAATGGTAAATCGCTTGGCATGGGCAATAATTTTGGTTTTGTAAAGACTATTGCCGACAAAGAGAGCGGCACCATTGTTGGCATGCATATTATCGGTCCAGCAGCCACAGAGATAATTGCACAGGCATCTTTTATTATTAATACCAAATCAAGCGCAGAGAGCATTGAGAAGGTAGTTTTTGCTCATCCAACATTATCCGAATGTGTGATGGAATCTATAGAAGACTTACATAAATTTGCAATTCATATAGTTTAAATTATATTATTAATAAGACTGGATATCATTGTTGATATCCTTAAAAAGAAAGGGGTACAATATGCAGATTACAATTACAGCTCGCCATTTTGAATTAACCAAGGCAATTCGAACTTATGTTGAAGATGCTTGTGAAAAACTAACTCGCTATTTTGATCAAATCATCAATGTTCATATGACTCTCACACTTGAAAATAGCAGAAACATTGTTGATATGTCTTTGCATGCATCACGATTTAATTTACAAAGCCAGGCAACACAAATGGACATGTATCTTGCAATTGACGAAGCAGTTGAAAACATGGAAGCACAGGTGAAAAAGCTCAAAGACAAAGTCACCGATCATCAAAAACGCAGTCTTAAGAAAGATACTGATTTTGCTTATGCAAACCTTTATGAGAGCAATCAAGACGCCAAAGCTAAAAAGGTAGTGAGAACAAAGAGAATTATTGCAGAAATACTATCTGTCAATGAAGCTATGGATAAGTTTGCAGAACTTGATGAAGAATATTTCATTTTTAGAAATGTGGAAAGTGATAAAATCAACGTATTAGTGAAAAAGAATAACGATCACTATAATCTTATTGAGCCATAAAAGATCAACAGTAAGTCTCGCTTACTAATTAATTAAATGATAGGGCAGCTTGTTTTTAGTTGCCCTGTTTCTCTAAAATGAGGAGGTTGGTAGTTTATGAAAGAATTGAGTATTAATGATTTTTTTGACTTGTGTAAACAACGGTTTGTCTTGTCAATTATTACCGACTCACTATCTACAGATAAAAAGATAGTCGAGCCACATATTCATAGGCCAGGACTGGCTTTGTCAGGCTTTTTTGATAGATTCCCGAATCAGAGAATACAATTATTGGGCGAAACAGAAATCAGCTATTTGCAATCTCTGCCAGAAGACGTCTTGTATGATAGACTGGAAGAAATGATGACCATGAATATTCCCTGCTTTGTGGTTTCCAAAGGCTTGTCTGTACCAAGCCAAATGGACTTTATTGCTAATGAAAAAAGTATACCAATCATTGTCAGTAGACTTTCAACTGAAAAATTATATTGGGGACTAAGCCGCTTTCTACGTGATTATTTTTCACCAGATCAGTCTGTGCATGGAACTTTGGTCGAAGTCTTTGGCGTTGGCGTATTGTTGACAGGGCGTAGTGGAATTGGGAAAAGTGAATGCGCACTTGAATTAATCGAAAGAAAACACAGACTCATCACTGATGATGTGGTTCGTTTGAAACAACAAGATGACAAACTCTTTGGCTTTTCGACTAAAGATATTGGGCACTTTATGGAAATAAGGGGCGTGGGCATTATCGATGTGGAGCGCATGTTCGGTATTGAAGCAATTAGAAAAGAGAGCCGTGTGGATATTCAAGTTGAGTTGATGCCGTGGCGTGAGAACATGGATTATGAGCGAATAGGGCTAACCAATCAGCATACAGAGCACTTGGGTATGGAAATACCATGTATTTATTTGCCAGTATCTCCAGGTAAAAACGTTTCTGTGATAATCGAAGTTATCGCAATGAACCATATCTTGAAGACTTATGGCTATGATGGCGCAGAGGCAATGCAAAGAAAACTTGCAGAAGAAATGCAACAAAAAACACGTCAAAGAACGATTAATACACAAAATAATTAAAGGTGATTTATGATTAAGAAAAAAATTATTGTGCAAAACCCTCTCGGCTTACATGCACGACCATCTTCATTATTAGTAAAGTTGGCAAATCAATTTCGATCAGATTTTTATATTAGAAAAGATGATATGACCATTAATGGCAAAAGTATTATGGGTGTTATGATGCTTGCAGCTGAATGCATGTCTGAAATAGAGCTCATTATTGATGGGGTAGATGAAGAATATTTACTGAAAGAAGTAGAAAAACTATTTGCAGAAAGGTTTGGTGAATAAGTATGCAAACTCTTGTGGGTATCGCTGTTTCTTCTGGGATCGGTATAGGTCAAGCAATTATTATTTCAGATAAGTCTATCGAAATAGAAAAGAGACATATTGATCAAGCTGAAATAGAAAAAGAACAAGGGCGATATATCTCTGCAATAGAGGCAATTAGTAAGAATATTGATGAGCACTTAGATCAGTTTATCAAGGCAAAAGAAGAGAGAGAGATTTTTGAAGCACATAAGATGATACTCGCAGATCCAGAGATTCAAAAGGGCGTCTTTGATTTGATCGCCAGAGAATTGCATAATTTGGAATATGCTTTAAAAATCTATTTTGATAAGACAATTAGCTTTTTTAAAGAGATGAAAAATGTCTTTTATGCAGAAAGAGCTGGCGATTATCAAGATATTTATGAACGACTGATTAATCATTTGCAAAATAAAAGCTCCCTGATAATTGATGAAATGAATCAAGATAGTATCGTCTTGATGAGAGATTGCCCGCCCTCGATGATTGCGGAGCTTATCAAGAAAAAGGTACAGGGATTAGTGCTTGTCAAGGGTAATAAAACATCGCATGCCGTGATTTTGGCACGTGGTATGAGCCTGCCTGTCGTTACAGGAATACAATTTAATCAAAAAATTAAAGATGGTGATGACTTGATTCTCGATGCTGAGCAAGGGATCGTATTTGTCAATCCTGATGAAAAACTTTTAAATAAATATCACGAGCAAAAGGCAAAAGAAAACGAAGAAATGGCTAATCTAAAGAGTATCTCTTCTCTACCAACTGTCACAGCTGATGGAAAAGTGATACAATTGATGGCAAATATTGAAATGCCCGAAGAAATGGAAATAGTTAATCAAAACAATGCTGATGGCATAGGCTTGTTTAGAACAGAATTTCTCTATATGGACAGAGATAGCTTGCCCACCGAAAACGAACTATTTGAGTTTTATAAAGCTGTGTCAGAACAAGCAAAAGAAAAGCCTGTCATCGTGCGTACTATCGATGTTGGCGGTGATAAAATGGCAAAGTGGTATCCACATTTGCAAGAGATAAATCCGTACTTGGGCTGTCGTGGCATCCGCTTTTCTTTAACATATCCTGAGATCTTTAAAACACAAATAAGGGCTATACTGCGTGCTGCTGAATTTGGCAATCTACAGATTATGTTTCCTTTGGTATCTTCTGTCGAAGAATTTCGTAAAGCTAAAGATTATGTGCTGGAGTGCGCAGCTGAATTACAATATAAACAAGAGATAAGAATTGGCACAATGATCGAAATACCTTCTGCAGCATTGATAGCCGATCAATTGGCAAAAGAATCAGACTTCTTTAGTATCGGGACAAATGATTTGCTACAGTATACTGTGGCTGTTGATAGAAATAATGAAACTATTGCAGGGCTTTATAATTCCTATCACCCTGCATTTTTAAAACTGATTAAGATGACTGCTGAGGCAGCTAAAAGTAATAATATAATGATTGCTGTATGTGGAGAATTGGCTGCAAATGAGAGCTTTATAGGATTACTCTTAAAGTTTGGCGTGCAAGAATTGAGTGTAAGCACTCACAGCCTTTTAAAAACAAGAAGATTTATTAGCTCTATCAATTATCAAAAGTTGGTCGATTACCCTGACATTCTGACTAATATCGGAGACTCTGGCAAAATGAAGGAAGCTATAGACAAGATGAATACGGAAATAATTGAGAAAAAGGAGAAGGTATGAGTATAAGATTTGACTATGCAAACCTCTTGCACAGTAACAAAATTGCTGATGGCATTACTACTGCTGAGATAGAAAATAACTCTTATCTTTGCGATCTGGCAAGAGAGAGATTTAAAAAAGAACATGCACAAAATATCTTAGGTTTTTATGATTTACCCGATTATCAAATTGGGCATATTACCAGCTATATCAACTCAATTAGAGACGATTATGACGATATGGTAGTATTGGGTATAGGAGGCTCAGCATTGGGCAATAAAGCCATTTATAGCGCATTAAAAACCGTGAAAAAACTCAATAAAAGACTGCATGTGATGGATAATGTCGATCCATTGATGATAGAGGATATTTTGAGTCAGATTGATCTGAAGAGAACACTCTTTAATGTCATTACTAAGTCGGGAACAACAGCTGAGACGATGTCGACTTTTTTAATCATCTTGGATATTCTAAAGAAAAAATGCCCCGATAGCTATAAAAAGCAGATTATTGTCACTACAGACAAGGAGAAGGGCTTTCTGAGACAACTAATCAATGAAGATGGATACAAAGCCTTTGTCGTGCCAGATAGTGTCGGCGGACGTTTTTCTGTATTGACCGATGTGGGCTTGGTCTCCTCAGCATTTATTGGTGTCGATATTGATGCGCTATTACAGGGTGCAAAGAATATGAGAGAAAAATGCACCAAGCAAAGTATTTGGGAAAACCCTGCTTATCTCAATGCAATGATTCATTATCTCTATATGAAAAAAGGGAAAAATATCTCAGTGATGATGCCATATGTTAATGCACTCTATGATTTTGCAGATTGGTATCGCCAACTATGGGCAGAGAGTTTGGGTAAAAGATACAACATTAATGGGAAGAAAATTGAGGTGGGGCAGACGCCAGTAAAGGCTTTAGGAACGACAGACCAGCATTCTCAAATACAACTCTATGCCGAAGGTCCTAATGATAAAGTGATCAGCTTTATTACCGTTGAAAAGTTTGATTTTGACTATCAGATACCTAATCTCTTCCCTTTGCTTGATGAAGTTAATTATCTGGCAGATAAGAATATTAGTGAACTGCTCTTGGCAGAAAGATTGGCTACAGAAATCGCTTTGACAGATGCTGGACGAGCAAATTGTAATATCATTTTCCCTGAGATAACGGAAGAAAATATCGGTGAATTTATTTTCTTGTATGAGATGCAAACAGTGATCGCAGGGTATTTCTTGCAAATTAACCCTCTCGATCAACCTGGCGTAGAAGCAGGCAAAATTGCTACATATGCGCTGATGGGCAAGAAAGGCTTTGAAAAAGAAGCAGATGATATTAATAAATATAGCAAAGAAAAAAATAGAAATGGGCGAATAATATGATAGATTTAGATGATCTTAATGCAATTGCACAGCTTGATAAAGAAGGCATGGGGCATATGATTATTCATATGCCAGAGCAGGCTTGGCAGACGTATTTTGAACCAAAAATTACTAATATTGATAAAGCTTGTAAAAGTGCGGTAAATAAAATTATTATTGCAGGCATGGGTGGCTCAGCAATTGCTGGAGATATAATCCAAGCACTGTATGGTAAACATATTGACATTAGAGTCGTAAAGGACTACTCATTATCAGGTTGCGATGAAGATACGCTTTTTATTGCTTGCTCTTATTCGGGCAATACTGAAGAGACTATCTCCTGCCTCAATAAAGCTGTTGAGGCAAAGGCAAAGGTTTGGGGTATTACAACAGGGGGCTTGGTCAAGGCATGCTTGAGTAGTAATTATCCATTAATTGAGCTTAGACCGGGATTCCCACCACGCGCAGCAATAGCGTATTTGTTTTTTTCAATAATTAAAGTATTGGAGATTCAAGGGATTGTTGAAGATCAATCAAATAATGTGAAAAGTGTGATCTCCTCACTGATGACAAAGGCAGGAGCCCTTACCGATAAGATACCTACTATGCTGAACTTTGCCAAGAGCTCAGCAGTAACTATTAATGGAAAGATCCCCTTGATTTATGCGGCTAATCCAATGCTTGCTCCTGTGGCTTATCGTTGGAAATGTCAAATTAATGAGAATGCAAAGTATCCAGCATTTTATCACACCTTTCCAGAAATGAATCACAATGAGATTGAAGCTTGGGAAAATACAAAGCTTAATCAGCATTTTATGCCTATTATATTGAAGTTTTTCTCGGAAGACGAAGTCTATGAAAAACGGCTGACAGCGTTTAAGAAGCTCTTGACTAAACAGGGTATTGAGTATCTTGAGTTTTTTGCAGATGGCGATAATTCAATGGTGCGTCTTTTTTCACTTATCTATCTCGGCGATATGATAAGCTATTATTTGGCAATAATTAATGATACAAATCCGACATCAATTAAGTTTATTGATTTTTTGAAAGAAAATATATGAAGATAAATTGGAGGTAAACATGGTAAAAGAACAACATGTTTTTACATCAGAATCCGTTACAGAAGGTCATCCAGACAAAGTTGCTGACCAGATTTCTGATGCTATATTAGATGCAATTTTTGATTGCGATCCTGATGCAAGAGTGGCTTGCGAAACATTTATTACTACAGGATTAGTGCTTGTAGGTGGTGAAATTACAACCACTTGCTATGCCGACATTTCTGAAATAGTTAGAAATACTATAAAAGAAATTGGCTATACTGAAGCTGATTATGGAATAGATTATAAAACATGCGCTGTATTAACAACGATCGATAGACAATCGCCTGATATCGCTTTGGGCGTGGATGTGGCTGAGAATCGTGCAATGGGTGCTGGCGATCAAGGAATGATGTTTGGCTATGCTGTGAGAGAGACGCCTGAGCTTATGCCATTACCTGTCGCTTTGGCACATAAGCTGGCACAGAGACTGGCTTTTGTTAGAAAAGGTGATGAAAATACAAAGCCTATTCTCGCATACTTGAGACCTGATGGCAAAACACAAGTAACTGTAGAATATGATGATAATAATATGCCTGTACGTGTAGATACTATCGTCGTCTCCGCCCAACATAATCCAGATGTAACACGTGAACAATTGCAAAATGATATCAGAAAACATGTTGTTGAACATGTTGTTCCTGAAAATATGCTTGATGAAAATACAAAAATATATGTAAACCCAACTGGGCGCTTCGTCATTGGTGGACCACAAGCCGATGCAGGACTCACAGGTAGAAAGATTATCGTCGATACTTATGGCGGAATGGGCAGACATGGTGGTGGCGCCTTCTCTGGTAAAGATCCCTCTAAAGTTGATAGAAGTGCAGCTTATATGGCACGTTATATTGCCAAAAACCTCGTTGCAGCAGACGTGGCACATGAAATTGAAGTGCAGTTGGCTTATGCAATAGGTATGGCTGAACCTGTCTCTCTATTGGTAAATACCTTCGGCACCAGCAAATACTCAGACGCCGAGATAGTTAGCGTCATTAGAAAACTCTTTAACCTTACTCCAGAAGGAATTATCAATCACTTGAAACTACGCCGCCCAATCTATAAGCTGACTGCCGCTTATGGTCACTTTGGTAGAGAACTGGAAGAATTTACTTGGGAAAAGACTGATATGGTTGAAGATATACGCAGGTTGATCAAAAAATAGACGTTTTTTATAAACATAAAGCTCAGCCCCAGTTTTTATGGGCTGAGCTTTTTTTATTATAAACAAAAAGAGAGAGTGTTGATTATTGCAAAATCGAGAGCTTTGAATTAGAAAGCAGACAAAAAATATAGTTAAAATATTACTTGACAATAATATAGGGTATCATATAATGGCATTAATTAAAGAATAAAAGAGGTGTTCAATGTCAGGTAGCTTTATCGATTCAGAAATAGAC